>NZ_PDUT01000001.1:0-201273 GCF_002700155.1 Maribacter sp. 6B07
CCTGAGCCAGGAGCAAACTCTTCATCGTGGTTTTGTAAATATTCGTCCCAACGAAACCAAATCCATCCCGGCCCCGACTCTCGATTCAATATATCCAAATATGCACAAGGCATATTATATGGTATGTTTCTTAATTCGTGTTCCTCTCGAACAGGTCCTCACCCGTTCTCGATTCTTATAATCTCCACAATATTTCAATGAACTTCCATCCACTCCGCCCTTGGACCCTGCGACCCTCCCGGCTTCGTTTCCCTTAGGTGTTTCCCTAAGCGGCTGCAAATATACAACTGTTTTTTAACCTGGCAACTTATTTCGAAAAAAAATATTCTTTCTTTTTTTTCCCAGACCAACCAACATATAAATGAACCTTTTTCCGCCCCCGATTCAGAACTCGTCTTCCTCGCTAGCGGGGTGCAAATCTACAACCTATTTTCTAATGAACAAGACTTTTTTGCAAAATAAATACAAGGTTTTTTCACGTGTGACGACAACCAATTTATTTACAGCACTTTACACTCAAAATAAAAAAAAGCGGTATTAAATTTAATAAAAAAATCAATACATATTATAGTTGATTATATTAAAATCTTACAGGCAAACTAACACCATACCAACTAAAACAATCGTATAACAACCATAAGCCTCATAGCCCTTCTTTAAGACTACAGCAAAACATAACACTATTCTATTGCGGACATGAATAGTTCATATTATCTTTGACACCCTATAATATGTACAAGAAATGATTAAAATTACACTTCCCGACGGATCGGTCAAGGAATTTGAAAAAGCAACTACGCCATTAGAGGTTGCAAAAAGTATAAGCGAAGGATTAGCCCGCAATGTTATTTCGGCAAAATTCAACGAAACTATTGTTGAAACCACTACCCCGCTAGAAACAGACGGCAGCTTAGTACTATTCACCTGGAACGATAAAGAAGGAAAAACAGCTTTTTGGCATTCAACTTCACATATTGTAGCGCAAGCTATTGAGGAATTGTACCCTGGAGTTAAACTAACTATAGGACCCGCCATAGAAAACGGCTTCTATTACGACGTAGAATTACCAAATGGCTCTATTTCAGAAAAAGATTTTACCGCTATAGAAAAGAAGGCTTTAGAGATTGCCCGTGGAAAACACGACTATAAAATGAGAGCGGTATCAAAAGCCGATGCACTTGCATTCTATAAAAAGCAAGGCAACGAATACAAGGTAGAGTTGATTGAAAACCTTGAGGATGGCACCATTACGTTTTGTGATCACGATACATTTACAGATTTATGTAGAGGTGGACACATTCCTAATACCGGTATTGTAAAGGCTATAAAAATATTAAGTGTAGCAGGTGCATACTGGAGAGGTAACGAAAACAACACACAACTTACACGTATATATGGTATCTCATTTCCAAAACAAAAAGAGCTTACCGAATATTTGGCACTTTTAGAAGAAGCAAAAAAGAGAGATCACAGAAAGCTAGGTAAAGAACTAGAACTATTTACTTTTTCGCAAAAAGTAGGTCAAGGACTACCATTATGGCTACCTAAAGGTGCTGCCTTACGTGAACGCCTTGAAAACTTTTTAAAGAAAGCCCAAAAGAAAGCCGGATATGAAATGGTGGTTACACCACATATTGGTCAAAAAGAATTATATGTCACCTCTGGACATTATGAAAAATATGGTGAAGACAGCTTTCAACCTATACATACACCCAAGGAAGGTGAGGAATTTCTTTTAAAACCGATGAATTGCCCTCACCACTGTGAAATCTACAATACAAAACCATATAGCTATAAGGAACTACCTAAAAGATTTGCCGAATTTGGAACAGTATATAGATATGAACAAAGCGGTGAATTACACGGATTAACAAGAGTACGCGGATTTACTCAAGATGATGCACATATTTTCTGTACACCAGATCAACTGGACGAGGAATTTAAAAATGTAATAGACCTATCCTTATATGTACTGGGATCCCTTGGATTTGAAAATTTTACCGCACAGGTCTCTGTACGTGATCTGGACAATCCGGAAAAGTACATTGGCTCAGTGGAAAATTGGGAAAAAGCAGAACAAGCTATCATCAATGCCGCTAAAGAGAAAGGATTGAATTTTGTGATTGAAGCCGGTGAAGCAGCCTTCTATGGTCCTAAACTAGATTTCATGGTGAAAGACGCGCTTGGAAGACAATGGCAACTAGGTACTATTCAGGTAGATTACAACTTACCTGAAAGATTCGACTTAAGCTACAAAGGCAGTGATAACGAGCTACATAGACCCGTGATGATACACCGTGCCCCATTTGGTAGCATGGAGCGTTTTATAGCTTTATTATTGGAACATACTGGAGGTAATTTCCCATTGTGGCTTACCCCAGAACAAGCTATAATTTTACCTGTAAGCGAAAAACATGAAAAATATGCCGAAAAAGTTTTAAAATCCCTAGAAAATAACGAAATTCGCGCCCTTGTAGACAGTAGAAATGAGACTGTAGGCAAGAAAATACGTGAAGCAGAAATGGCTAAGATACCTTTTATGCTGATCGTGGGAGAAAACGATGAGGCTGACAACACTATATCTGTTCGTAAACATGGAGGTGAAGATTTAGGAGCAATAAGCATTGCAACGTTCACAGACTTGGTTAACACAGAAATAAATAGTACCTTAAAGACGTTTTAAATAAAAGTTTAATTAAAAAGAATTAGTCATAGCAATACGTAAAAGATTTAGACCGCAACCTAGAAGGGAAAATAAGAATCCTCATAATATTAATGAGAAGATTACGGCCCCTAAAGTTAGGTTAGTTGGTGACAATGTTGAAGTAGGTGTATATCCTTTTCCTCAGGCTCTTGAAAAAGCAGAAGAATTAGGTTTGGATTTGGTGGAAATTTCACCAAAGGCAGACCCTCCTGTTTGTAAGATTATGGAGTATAAAAAGTTTTTATACGAACAGAAGAAAAGGGATAAAGCCATGAAAGCGAAAGCTTCAAAGGTTGTTGTTAAAGAAATAAGATTTGGTCCCAATACTGATGACCACGATTATGAATTTAAAAAGAAACATGCCGAAAAGTTCCTTAAAGAAGGAGCAAAATTAAAAGCATATGTCTTTTTTAAAGGACGATCAATTGTCTATAAAGACCAAGGTGAGATTTTATTATTGAGGTTAGCATCTGAATTAGAAGAATTAGGAAAAGTTGAACAGATGCCTAAACTAGAAGGAAAGCGTATGACAATGTTCATAGCTCCTAAGACAAAAGGAAAATAAAATTTCGGTTTTTTAAAATCGAATATTAGAATACTGAATGCTGTCCGCCATTGGTGGACAGTTCAGCATAAACAAGTGAGATTAATATATAAACTAGGAGAAAATGCCTAAACAAAAAACAAAATCCAGTGCTAAGAAGCGTTTTAAGCTAACGGGTACCGGTAAAATTAAAAGAAAGCACGCCTTTAAGAGTCACATTCTTACGAAAAAGTCTAAAAAGCGTAAGCTTGCTTTAACTCATGATACATTGGTTCACCAACATGATGTTAACAGCATTAAAGAACAATTACGTTTAAAGTAATTTTAGTTCTTTAAAAAGGTAAAATTATTAACCATGGAGTTAGGCAATCAAAGTTCCTTAAAATAAAAAGGACGCCTACTACAAAAAATTAGAAAGAAATGCCAAGATCAGTAAATGCAGTAGCTTCAAGAGCCAGAAGAAAAAAGGTAATGAAGCAAGCCAAAGGTTACTTTGGAAGACGTAAAAACGTTTGGACAGTAGCCAAAAACGCGGTTGAAAAAGCAATGTTATATGCTTACAGAGACCGTAGAAACAAGAAAAGAACTTTTCGTTCATTATGGATTACCCGTATTAATGCAGGTGCCAGACAGCATGGAATGTCTTACTCTCAATTTATGGGAAAAGTAAATGCTAATAACATTGAACTTAACAGAAAAGTTCTTGCAGATTTAGCAATGAACCACCCAGATGCCTTTAAGGCAGTTGTAGATCAGGTAAAATAAATTAATAACAATCTCACTTTTGAAAAATCCGATTCTTACGAATCGGATTTTTTGATTTTAGCGATAGCCGCTTTAAATTCTTGCCAATCAATTAGCTCATCACCATTCTTATCATAACCTTCAATCAATTTTGACGAAACAATACCTCTAATAAATCCACTTATTTCTGCTTGTTTCAACAATTTTACAATTTCAGATTTGGTCAACTTTTGATCATTATCCTCATCAAAAAAATTAAATGCCATTTCTGGTGTTTCAAAATGATTTGTAATCAGTATTTGAATTTTGTTCAGAATAGATTCTTCAGTAGTCATAAACTATGTTTTTCTTTTAATTTAAATAAATATCAACTTCCCCACAAGGTCAAGACAATGTTTCTGCCGGAAGCATAATTTCTATGTTCACATAAATATATTCCTTGCCATATTCCCATATTTAACTTACCATTGGATACCGGAACTTGAACAGACGAGCCCATTAATGAAGCCTTTATGTGTGCAGGCATATCATCCGAGCCTTCATATTTATGTTTATAATAAGGTTCATTTTCAGGCACAAATCTATTTATATAGGACTCAAAATCTTCTCTGACCGTGGGATCAGCGTTTTCATTAATGGTTAAACTAGCAGATGTGTGTTTAATAAATACCTGTAGCATACCAACATCAATTTCTTGAATCTCTGGTAAATGTTCTAAGATTAGGCTGGTGATAATATGAAAACCTCTTTGGTAAGGCGGTAAACTAAACTGTCTTTGAAATAACTTCATACCTGGTAATTATTAATTAAAGGTAAAACTTTGATCTTTAAAGTACATGTTAACTTCCATTCAAATATCTTTACCATAAATTAAATAATTTATGGATTTATCAAAGATTAAAATGGTTGTTTCAGACATGGATGGCACCTTACTTAACTCTAACCACCAAGTCAGTGAACAATTCTTTGAGCTCTTTAAAGAATTACAATCTAGAGACATCACATTTGTTGCTGCCAGTGGCAGACAATACAATAGTATAATTGATAAGCTTGCTCCCATAAAAGACGAAATAATTGTTATTGCCGAGAACGGTGGATTTGCCAAAAAGCAGGATACCGAAATTCTAGTTACGCCATTAGACCAACAACGAGTAGCAGAAATCTTAGCTACTTTAAATAAAATCCCCAATATACACCCTGTTCTTTGCGGTAAGCATCAAGCCTATTTAACCAATAAATCGAATGAATTTGTAAATAAATTGGCAGAATATTATACAGAGTTTGAAATCATAGATAACTTAAATACGTTTACTTCCGAAGTAATAAAAATTGCCATTTATCATTTTGAAAGTTCAGAACAATTTATATACCCATTTGTAAAACATTTTGAAAAAGATTTAAAAGTTAAAGTCTCCGGCGAGAACTGGTTAGATATATCTAACATGAACGCTCATAAAGGTTATGCGTTGTCAAAAGTCATGGACAGCTATAATCTTAAATCTAATGAAATAATGGTATTTGGAGATTATAATAATGACCTAGAAATGCTTGCACTATCAGATTACGGTTTTGCAATGGCAAATGCGCATCCAAACGTAAAAAAGGTTGCCAAATACAGCACATTGAGCAATGATGATAATGGGGTTGAACATATACTTAAAATGCTGGTAAAATAAAGAGTAGCCAACTTAACGTTTAAACACGATATCTATGCTATTTTACCGCAGGTTTCAACTCACTAGGCACATACCCCATGGTTCTTTTAAAAGCTGTAGTAAAATGTTGTGGATTAGCATAACCAACCTCATAAGCAGCATGTGCAATTGTAGCCCCGTCTTGAGTAATTAAACTTTTGGCAACTTCCATTCTTAACGCAGTGATATATTTAAATACGGTAACCCCGTACAACTTTTTGAAATCCCTTTTCAACTTAGTAGGATTAAACCCAGCTAAATCTGCCAAATCAATTATTTTTAATGGCTCTTTCAAATTTTTTCTGATATAATCCTCAACTCTCACTAAGGCCAAATAATCGGAATTTAAAAGTTTTACATTATTCTTAGAAACTCTTGAAGTTTGTCTTCCTAAAAGAAAATCTATCAACAATACCGTAAGCTTACTTTCCAGATATTTTTTTCTTAAATCACCTGTATAAGGACATTGAATGATCTCATTTATTTTACTACGAATATTTGGTGGAATAAATTTACTCTTATCCCATAGTACAAATGAATTGGAATTTTGGATAGCATTCTTCAACTTCTTAAAAGATTTTTCAAATTCTTTACCTAACAAATTCTTTAGCAAACTAGGTTTAAGGTATATCTCAAAAGATTTTGCATTTCCCTTAAAAAACATATCTCTACCCACTGTAATTGGATAATAGAACATATTACAATGATTTTCTGGAATTTGCACCAAATACTTTATGTGTTTAAGCGGCTGATAACCATAAGCACCTTCTAATGAGAAGTGTAATTTTATTAGATGTTCATCGCTAGAAACACAAATCTCCGAATCAAATTCCCGTAATACTTCATCATTAGAAAACTCCACTCCCTTAATAAAAGAACTATTGTTCTTAGTAGTCACCTCTACCTCATTAAACTGTACCGAATTGTTTAGAAAACTATTATCAAACAGTTCTTCTACCTTTATTTCTTTCCTTAACAATTCCTTCTTCATATACATTGACTACCGCAAACCAATACTTCCTTTTGCGTATGTTTAAATTCCTTTCTCGGCACTTGTCTTTTCATTCCTTCTTTAGATTTGCAAAACTAATTTATTTAGACTAAATCTTAATAAAGATAGTAACCTTTTTTAAATCAAATGAAAAACCATTTTACCGTCATTTTTATATTACTCTTTGCATCTGCTCATTCTCAAGAGTTACTTAGTTCTATTTCAGGAACTGTTAAAGACGATTACAACAATCCTTTAGCTTTTGCAACTGTGATGATAGAGGGTCTTAAACTAGGCGTTTTAACAGACGCCAACGGAAGCTTCCTCATTGAAAATGTACCACAAGGAAAACACAATGTTGTTGTTTCTTTTATTGGTTATAGAACACTTTTTAAAACCGTTGAAATTACCAGTAGTAAAAAGAAAATTACAGTCAATTATAAGTTAACGGAAAGTGTTGAAAACCTAGACGAAGTCAATGTTAATGGCAAATCTAAAGAGACGGAGATAGAAACCAAAGGTTTTGCTGTTAATGCCATAAAAACTGAAGAAGCCAGTATTAGAAATATTCAGACCAACGAATTATTAAACACTACTGTTGGTGTAAAAATTAGACAAAACGGCGGACTTGGTTCTAATGTAGAATACTCTTTAAATGGTTTATCAGGAAACTCGGTTAGTATTTTTATTGACGGCATACCCATTTCTATGTACGGTTCTTCTTTTAGTTTGAACAGTATTCCTCCTTCAATGATAGAAAACATTGAAGTTTACAAGGGAGTGATTCCCGGACATTTGGCTGATGATGCACTAGGTGGAGCAATAAACATTGTAATGAAAAAAGGCGCACGTAATAATTTAAATGCTTCCGTATCATATGGATCATTTAATACATTACAAGCCAACATTAACGGTTTGTATCGTTTTGATAAATCTGGTTTTACCGTCAAAGCCTCTGGTTTTCATAATTATTCTGACAATGATTATGAAATTAGCGGAAGAAATATTGTAGATAAAGGTCTAGGAGGTGTTGAAACACTTATTACAGCAAAAAGATTTAATGATGCTTATAGGTCTACCGGAGGAACAATACAGGCAGGTTATACTGACGTAAAGTGGGCGGATCAGTTTTTTATTGGTGTTACAGGTTCCGATGATTACAAAGAAGTGCAACACGGTGCTTTTGTTACTAAAATACCGTATAAAGGCAGATTTTTAGAGTCCGATGCGTTGTTGGCTAATTTGACATATCTTAAAAAAGATATCTTTTTTAAAGGTTTAGATGTAAATGTTACCGGATTAGTTGGGGAGAGAAACCGTATTTTGAATGACACCACAGCCGAGGCATATAGCTGGACCGGAAATAGAGCTATAGATTACAAAGGCGATGAATTTGAATATTCTTGGGGATCCCAACAAGAAGGCGGTCCAACACTACTAAACATCAACAGGAAAGTTGCTTCTATAAGAACAGGAATTTCTTATGAAATAAATAAAAACCATAAAGTATTTCTTAACCACGTCTACAGCGGACTTGACCGGGAAGATAGTGATGAAATGATATCACTTTTAGAAAACACCTTTCAACAAACCAGTGATATCTACAAAAATATATACTCCTTAAGTTATGAGCTAAATGCTATTGATGATAAATTAAAAGTGAATCTGTTCGGTAAGCACTATAGACAAAAGGTATTAAATACATTTCCTAGGTTCAACAGCAACGCCACAGAGGTTATTGATGAAGTTTACCAAAGCAATAAAGACTATAATGGTTACGGGTATGCAATTTCTTATCTGCTTATAAAAAATCTTAATATTCTCACCTCTGCTGAAAAAGCTATTCGTCTACCAAATGAGAACGAAGTATTTGGTGATGCTGGAGAAAATATTGAACCCAATCTTACCATTGAACCAGAAACCAGCAATAATTATAACCTCGGTTTTAGATTCGGAAGGTTCAACATAAAAAATCACGCACTTACCGTCTCTACCAATCTATTTTCCCGAAAAATTCAAAATTTAATTGGCTTTCCCGGTGATGCTCAGGATAATCAAGAATTAGGAGAAACTATTCAATATGGAAATTTTGATAGGGAAACCACTTCTAAAGGGGTAGAAGCAGAAATCAGCTATAACTTTAAGGACAACTTTGGATTTAATTTCAACCTGTCCAAACTAACGCTTCAAAGAAAAAATCTTCAAGATAATATTGTAAACTCTCCAAATGTTCCCTTGTTTACAATGAACACTTCGCTACGGTATTCATTCAATAATTTTATTCAAAATACAGCACGTTTTAATCTTTTTTACAATGCTTACTTCACAGATGAATTCTCCTATAAAGAGGAACAAGGTACTAATGTGGCAGGTTTAGAAGAGTTTTTAATTCCAACCCAATTTATTCAAGATTTTGGATGTAGTTACGTGTTTCCAAATAAAAGGGTTTCTATAAGCCTTGATGTCAAAAACGTATTTGATGAAGTTGCCTATGACAATTTACGGGTGCAAAAACCAGGAAGAGCATTTTATCTAAAACTGAATTACATAATCAATAATTTTTAAATATCTAAATAGAATATATTATGAAACGACCATTATTAAATTTAAAATCATTTGCCATTGCTATAGCTGCAGTAGGGTTTATGGCTTCTTGTAGTAGCGATGACGACACTGTAACTCCAGAAACTGAACAAGAAGAGGAAGAGCAAGAAGAGATAGAGGAAGAAGCAGAAGTAGCTTCAAGATGGATAACTATTGCCGGAGCTAAAATGGGTGAAGAACCTGGAGATGGTAACGGTGGAACATTAATTTATTCTGTTACTAGTGAAGATGCCAAAGACCCAACGGTACAAATAGACCCATTTAATAATGGTTTTATAGCACCATCTAACAGAACTGCAAGATTACAAGCTTCAGAAGATGGCAATACCATATTCAACATTAGTTACGCTGGTGATACCGGTGGTAATTACACCAAATACATTGTAAATGGAGGACAAGATTTTGAACAAACAGGATCAGAAATTAGTATTGCAGAATATGTAGGTACTGCTCCTAGATGGATTAAATTATTTGATGGTGATAAAACTGGCTGCGCAGTAAGAGTAGATATTGAACATATAGTTGATGATAATGGTACTCCTGATGATGTAACAGACGATTCTTATGTTCGTACAAGCCAAACCGTAGGTATAGTGACATTAGATTTGGTAGATTCCCAAATCAACAACTTCCAACAAATTGATTTATCTATAGGCGAAGAATTAGAATCTCAAGGGTATTACATTGGCAGAATTGATATGCCAACATTAAATGCCGCCGGAGACAAATTATACATTGGAGCTCGTATGAATAAAGTTGATCCTGCAACTTTAACTAGAGATGAAGAAAATGCAGCTGATCTTGAAAGTGATAGCGATTATGAGATTTTAGGTTCTAAAACGATAGTAGTAGATTATCCTTCTTTGGAAAACCCTACAATAATCACTTCTACAGTAGGACATGGAAACACTAATGGTTACCGTAGCATTAACGCTTTTGAATACAATGGAAGTGTTTATCAAGCCAATCAAAGTGACCCAGAAGGTTCTCATATCCTAAAAATTGGAGCAGACAATTTATATGATGATTCTTATGATTTTAATCTAGATGCTGCTTTAGGTGTTACCGGTGCTTATGTTTTAGCTTGGAGACCTGCTGCCAATGGTAAAGCTGTTTTAGCTTACCGTCATGATGGGTCTGCAGAAGGTATTTCCGGTAGAGGGGAAAGCTTTTTTGCCTTAGTTGATTTGAACGCAAAGACAGCAACCTTAATCAATGATATTCCTTATGAAGTAGATTTTGAATTGTTTCAATACCAAGGGTATGCTGTTGATGGAACAGAAATCTATCTTACTCAAGCTCCAGTTGGTCAAAATGGAAACATTTACATTGTAGAAACTGAGACCGGTGAAGTAACCAAAGGTGCGGAATTAATCAATTCCACAGGTAGTCATTTCATTGGCGCTTGGTAATCTTTAAAATTAACAGTTTTAAAATACCATTATCGGCTATTACCGGTAATGGTATTTTTTTTGGATACCTCTTAAAATAAAAATTAGGTCTTTTGTTTTTTCTTTTTTGCTGCAGGAAACAAAACGTTATTCAATATTAAACGATATCCTGGCGAAGTTGGGTGCAACTCCAATTCCGTTTTTGGATCCCCTACCCTATGTTGATAATCTTCTGGATCGTGTCCGCCATAAAAAGTAAAGAATCCCTTTCCTTTAATGCCGTGAATATATCTTGCTTCTTCGTTTATCTTATTCTCACCTAACACTAAAACAGTCGGCTTTATTTCAGAGCGTGTAAAGGCAGTTGTTTGCCCCATGAACCCTTTTACCAAAGAAGTATGGTTTTGACATAACATAGTAGGCACAGGGTCCCATTTTGCAGAAAAATCCATCAAAGAAAAATAATCCGACTCCTTAGGCACATTTCCCCTTTTACTGGTCATATCAATAGTAGAAAATTCATATTTAAGAGGGCTACGCTCCAATATAAAATCTGTGAACGCAAAGGTTTTACCATAATCTAAATTAGCCTGGTAATTTGGATCAGACGCATCGCCATCGAACATAGGTTCAACTATATCTATACCATCTGCCGCCAAAGCAATATCAAAACTATCTGTGGCGGAGCACATGGCAAACATAAAACCACCGCCGATCACATAATTTCTAATCTTTAATGCTACAGCTCTTTTTTCTTCTGAAACCTTATCGTAACCTAACTTTTTAGCCAATTTTTCGGCATTTTTTTTACCTTCTATATACCATGGGGTTGCTCTATACGCACCATAAAATTTACCATACTGACCGGTAAAATCCTCATGATGCAAATGCAACCAATCATACAAAGCTAGTTTATCCCCAAGTACCTCTTCGTCATAAATGGTGGTATAAGGTATTTCTGCATAGGTCAAAGCCATTGTTACAGCATCATCCCAAGGTTGTTTATCCTTAGGGGAATACACCGCAATACGCGGAGCTTTTTCTAATATAACAGCATCTTGATTTTTTGATGGGCTACTAATTTCATCCAAAATAGCATTAGCCTGTCCATCAGAAATTATTTCAAAGCTTACTCCCCTTATTTGACATTCTTTTCTAATACTTTCCCCATCTGGCAATAAAAAAGAACCGCCTCTGTAATTCAGTAACCATTGTACTTTTTGCTGTTTGGACAAAACCCAATAAGTTATGCCGTATGCTTTTAAATGATTTTTTTGAGTATCGGCATCCATAGGTATTAAAATTGATGAAGCAAATACTTGTACCGATAGTAAAAGAAAGAAAATTGAACTTACAATTTTAGACATATTATTAATTTCATTCACTCAAAGATAGAGCAAATAATAAGGTAGAATAACCAAGAACTTGTTAAAGCCATTATAGTTAAGATAATGAACAGTAATGAAAAACAATTGCAACAAAATAAAAAAAGTCCTCTAAACGAGGACTTTTTTAAAAATATTAATTGAACCCAAACTTAGAACGGTACATCATTATCCTCTTCAAAATCTGGACTATTGTTCATACTACTGCCAAAAGCGTCATCTGCACTTGGTAAATTTTTAGTTGCGAACGGATTCTCTTCGTTTGCGTTCATTTTCGATTGAAATTCAAAAGGAGAGTCAAAATCATCAAGGTTGTCAAACTTACCTTGATTACCGATAAACTTAAGTCTAATATTCTCTAGTCCACCATTACGGTGTTTGGCTACAATAAATTCTGCCTGACCTTGAGTTGGAGTATGCTCCTCATCATCCCACTCTTCAATCTTATAGTATTCTGGTCTATAAATAAATGATACAATATCCGCATCTTGCTCAATTGCACCAGATTCCCTCAAATCTGATAATACCGGTCTTTTACTACCTCCACGTGTTTCTACCGCACGAGATAATTGGGATAGTGCAATTACCGGAACGTTCAATTCCTTTGCAAGGGCTTTTAAGTTTCTAGAAATAGTAGAAATTTCTTGTTCCCTGTTTCCTCCTTTTTGACTACCACCAGCTGTCATTAATTGCAAGTAATCGATCATGATCATTTTAATACCATGCTGAGAAGCCAATCTTCTTGCTTTGGCACGTAAATCGAAAATAGAAAGTGACGGGGTATCATCAATAAACAAAGGTGCCTTTTCCAATGATTTCACTTTTACGTTCAACTGCTCCCACTCGTGTTTTTCTAGTTTACCGGTTCTCAATTTTTCTGAAGACAACCCTGTTTCAGATGAAATTAACCTGGTAATAAGCTGTACCGATGACATTTCCAGTGAAAAGAAGGCTACCGGCATATTTGAGTTTACCGCCATATTTCTTGCCATAGACAAGGTTAATGCCGTTTTACCCATACCAGGTCTTGCCGCTACAATGATCAAATCACTTGGCTGCCATCCTGAGGTAAGTTTATCTAGTTTGTCAAAACCAGAAGGTATACCACTCATACCCTCTTTACCAGCAATCTCCTCTATTCGCTTTTTTGCTTGGATCACCAAATCCTGAGCGGTCTCTGCAGATCGTTTTAAGTTACCTTGGGTAACATCATAAAGTTTAGCTTCAGCAGTATCCAATAAGTCAAAAACATCTGTAGCTTCATCGTAGGCCTCTTCAATTATCTCACCGGATATCTTAATAAGACTACGTTGAATATATTTTTGAAGTATAATACGGGCATGAAACTCAATATGCGCCGAAGATGCTACTTTTTGGGTCAGTTTTATAAGGTAAAAATCACCTCCACAAACTTCTAATTTGCCAGATTTCTTCAATTGGGAAGAAACGGTTAATAAATCTACAGGTTGTGATTCTTCAAACAAAATAAAGATGGCTTCATAAATGAACCTATGAGCGTCTTTATAGAAAACATCGGGATGCAAAATATCGATAACTTCATCGACACCCTTTTTATCTATCATCATAGCGCCAAGCACAACCTCCTCTAAATCAACGGCTTGTGGTGGTATTTTACCTTTCTCAAGGTTTATAATAGTAGATTTGTCGATCTTACGACCAACAAAAGGTTTTGTGTTCTCCATAATGCGAAAGTATACAATTAACCTTTAGTTAACGTGAAAAACATAAATTTCGATGTTCACAGTTGACTAACAATTGACTGTTAATAAATTACGATTTTCTGTTGATAACATAAAAAAACCGAGGAATAAAATCCTCGGTATATTTTTTTGAAGCCTAAAATGCAGATTAGCCGTTGAAAACACCCATTTGGGCATATTTTTCCATACGCTGATTTACCAATTCTTTTGGTGATAACTTTTGCAATTCTTCAAAATGGGCAGAAATTTTATTTTTTACCGTATCAAAAGTTTTTTCTCTATTGGCATGCGCCCCACCTGCAGGTTCGCGAATAATTTCATCAATTAGCTTTAATTTTTTCATATCGGTAGCAGTCAATTTCAAAGCTTCTGCAGCTCTTTCCTTATACTCCCAGCTTCTCCATAAAATAGAAGAGCAAGACTCTGGTGAAATTACCGAATACCAAGTATTCTCTAACATTAACACCTTATCTCCAACACCTATTCCCAAAGCTCCACCAGATGCACCTTCACCGATAATAACAACTATAACAGGCACTTTTAAACGTGTCATTTCAAGAATATTTCTTGCAATGGCTTCACCTTGTCCTCTTTCTTCTGCCTCAATACCTGGGTATGCACCCGGAGTATCTACCAAACAAACCACAGGAACCTGAAATTTTTCAGCAGATTTCATTAAACGCAATGCCTTTCTATACCCTTCTGGGTTGGCCATACCAAAATTTCTGTACTGACGAGTTTTGGTATTATACCCTTTTTGCTGACCAACGAACATATAACTCTGATCACCAATTTTACCTAAACCACCGATCATGGCCTTATCATCTTTTACGGTACGGTCACCGTGCAGCTCTAAGAAGGTATCGCCACATATAGCTTTGATATAATCTAAAGTGTAAGGTCTATTTGGGTGTCTTGACAACTGTACGCGCTGCCAAGCAGTTAAGTTCTTATAAATCTCCTTTCTGGTATTAGAAAGTTTTTTTTCTATCTGCTTACAGGTTTCAGTAACATCTACATCACTTTCTTCACCAATTACCATGCACTTGTCCAATTGCTCTTCCAATTCTTTAATAGGAAGTTCAAAATCCAAATATTCCATATTTCAATAAAGTTTCTTTAGTTGCGGCTCAAAGATAAAACTTTAATACCTAAATCTTGGGTACCCTTTTTTTAATATTTGCTCTTTGTTTCAAAATACCGTTCGCAATGACGGTACTGAGTATAATTAAGGCTCCCACATAAAACATAGGTTTCATTTTTTCTTCTGAGCCAAATATAAACCATGCTAGCAAAATACCGTACACAGGTTCTAAATTTGTGGTAAGCATAACTGTATATGGCGTTAAAATCTTCATCACCTTGACCGAAGCTATGAACGCATAGGCAGTACATACAACAGCTAAAATGGACAAATAGATCCAATCTGAAGTAGGTAAAACAACCAAGGACATATTCCAATCTCCTTTAACAATTAAAACAATGGACAAAAACAAAACCCCTACTCCCAATTCATAGAATGAAATAACAGAGGGTCTATGGTTTTGAACCAATTTACCATTGATCAACGAAAACACTGCGGCCAAAAAAGCAGATATCAATGCTATGGTCATACCAAATACATATTGCGCCTCAACTTTAAATATTAAATAAAGCCCTACTACCACCAACAGCCCGAAAAAAATTTCGTACCCTATAATTTTACGTTTATACCAAAAGGGCTCCATTAATGCCGTAAAAAAAGCACCTGTAGACATCATGGCAAGAGCAACCGATACCGTAGAAACCTTTATTGCCAAGAAGAAAGTTACCCAATGTAATGCTACCACAACGCCACCACCCAGCAACCACCAAAATGTTTTTCTTGAAATTTTTATACTAAACTTTGTAAACAATAAATAAATCGCAATAAAAAGTGTTGCCAACCCCATTCTGATCCAAACCAATGGTAAAGAATCAATTGTAATCAACTTACCTAAAATAGCGGTAAAGCCCCAAATAAAGACAATGAAATGTAAATGCAGTAGATTTAATATTCTATCTTTTTGCATTTTGAAGTAGATAAAAAGCCAAACATCCAAATACTACATTAGGGATTATTACGGCGAGCAATGGAGAAAAACCAGACTGCTCTGCCAAAGTCCCAAATACCTTATCAAAAAAGATAAATATAAAAGCAATTAAAATACCAAAGGCTAAGTTTGCTCCCATACCACCACGTCTTTTTACAGATGAAACCGATACGGCTATTATCGTTAAAATAAAAGCAGTTAAAGGCAATGCCCATCTTTTATATTTAACCAGTACATATGTATTTATATTAGAAGCCCCTTTTCTTCTCTGATCCTTGATAAAAGTATCCAGTTCAAAAAGATTTTTTGTCTCGGCCACATAAGAAACAGGCGTAAGGTCGCCTATATCAAAAGCAAATATGGTATCTAACCTACGTTTACTTTCTATAATTGCCGTATCACCTAAAACAGTTCGTTTTTTGTACGATGTTAAGCGATAGCTAGAATCTTTGTCCACCCAACGAATATTGGCTGCAGAAATCTTAAAATCCAGTTCATTATTCTCCTTAAAACGTTCAAAAGTAAAGTTGTGCCCCAATTGACGTGCCGGATCAAAACTACTCACATATATAAAATCCGTTTCGTTCAACTGATTAAATATGTTGTTGGTTACCCTATCTTGTTTTCCCTTCTTTAAGTATTTGTATTTAAATTCATTGAAACCTACACTGGCATTGGGTACAATGAACATGGTCATAAAGAACATGAGTACCGCAATTATAGAAGCCCCTATAATATAAGGTCTTAAAAACCGACCGTAAGACACCCCGGAACTTAATATGGCAACAATTTCTGTGTTATTAGCAAGTTTAGAAGTAAAAAATATAACCGAAAGAAACAGGAAAATAGGAAATAATAGATTGCCTATGTAAATGGTAAAGTTCACATAGTACATAACAATTTCATCCAGCGGGGCTTCATTATCGATCATTTTACCGATCTGCTCTGCTAAATTCACCATTATACCAATGGGAATGAACAACAAAAGCATCAACGAAAAAGTTGCCAGATACCGCTTTAGAATGTATTTATCTATTATTGATAGCATTATAGCCTTTTATCCATTTGTTTTACCATCATATCTTTCCAAGTTCTAAAATCACCAGCTATAATATGTTTACGAGCTTCGCGCACCAACCACATATAAAACCCTAAGTTATGAATTGTTGCTATTTGCTTACCTAAATACTCATTGGCGGCAAACAAATGTCTTAAATATGCCTTAGAATACTCATGATCCACAAATGTAGTGCCCATTTCATCAATTGGGGAAAAGTCATCTTCCCATTTTTTGTTCTTTATGTTGATCGTACCATGCGCTGTGAACAACATTCCGTTTCTAGCGTTTCTTGTAGGCATTACACAATCGAACATATCTATACCCAAGGCAATATTCTCCAATATATTAATAGGGGTACCTACTCCCATTAGATACCTTGGTTTGTCTTCTGGTAAAATTTCACAGACTACCTCTGTCATACCATACATTTCCTCCGCTGGTTCACCAACGGACAGTCCTCCAATTGCATTACCCTCAGCGCCTGCATTTGCAATATATTCAGCAGATTGTCTTCTAAGGTCTTTAAAAGTTGACCCTTGCACAATAGGAAAAAAAGTTTGTGCATAATCATATTCAAATGGAGTTTTCTCCAAATGATTTATACATCTATCTAACCACCTATGCGTCATGTGCATAGAACGCTTGGCATAATTATACTCACAAGGATAAGGTGTACATTCATCAAAAGCCATGATAATATCTGCACCTATCACTCGCTGAATTTCCATGACATTCTCAGGTGTAAACAAATGCATAGATCCATCTATATGCGATTTAAATTTTACCCCTTCCTCCTTTATCTTTCTATTGCCTGATAAAGAATATACTTGATACCCTCCGCTATCGGTAAGAATATTTCTATCCCAGCCCATAAATTTATGTAATCCGCCCGCTTTTTTTAAAATCTCTGTTTTAGGACGTAGAAATAAATGATAGGTGTTGCCCAAAATAATATCTGGGTTTATTTCTTCTTTCAATTCTTTTTGGTGCACACCTTTAACCGAGGCAACCGTACCCACAGGCATAAAAATTGGGGTTTCAATTACGCCATGATCAGTAACGACAGTTCCTGCCCTAGCTTTTGATTGTGTATCTGTAGTATGTAATGTAAATTTCAAACTTTCTAATTCTAGCTACAAATATAATGAACTGTTGGTGGTAAAAACTTAATAAAAAGCAAAGATGTTCATCAACAAATTAAATTACATTACCCTCATTTTTGCTTTAAATGAATTGAAATTGACCCAATTGAATAGCAAAACAATAAAGATATTTTACCTCCGTTCTCATGGTATAACGAGAAATGAAACTTCTGGTATTGTATTTGATACGAGTTTCACATAAAACAACAACGATATGAAAAAAACAATTTTAGCAGCTTTTTTAGCTCTTTCTGGATTTTATGGGATTGCCCAAAGCGATTCTGGATTTGGAATTAAAGGGGGATTAAATTACAGTGCGAACGGAGATTATTTTGAATCTGTTGGAGATGCAGCAAGAAACCCGGATAGAAACATAGGATACCATCTTGGTGTTTTTGGGAAAATCGGAGCATCAAAAGTATACTTGAGACCAGAATTGGTATATACCAAAACAAAATCTGATTATGATGGAGCAGATTTTGATATGAGCAAATTAGATGTTCCGGTACTTTTAGGAATTAACGTTGTAGGCCCTTTACACGTTTTTGCCGGACCAGCTTTTCAGTACATTTTAGACACTGAATTTGACGGAATAACCATTGATGATGTAGAAAACGATTTTTCAGTTGGAATGAATATTGGTGCTGGGGTAAGTTTAGGAAAACTTGGAATTGATTTACGTTATGAAAGAGGGTTTAACGATAACGAAGCTTCTTTTATCAATACAAATATTACAAATGTAGGTCCAAGTAGAATAGACACCAGACCAGACCAGCTAATTTTGAGTTTGTCTTTAATGTTATAAAGAAAACAATAAATAACAAAAAACCTCTTAAGTGTACTTAAGAGGTTTTTTTTATGTTTTAAATGATTTTTCTACAAATCATTATCCAGGTGATCAGGAATACCATCACCATCCGTATCTAGGAAGCCAACAAAATTACCATCGGCATCCAACTCAATTTCATCAATAGTCAATATACCATCACCGTCATCATCAACATCATTATGGTTAGCTGATCTGGCAAAAATAGACTCTAGATCAATATCTGTATTATCATCATTAAGGTTCCCATTTCCATTTAAATCCTCTAGAATCGAAGGAATACCATCACCATCTAAATCTGAATCTGGTTCATAAGAAAAGGCATCTACCTTAAAAATCAATGGTGAATATGTTGGCACGTCTGAATTTGGAGACGAATCAAAATAAGCCAATGCCGCAGGCATAAAAATAGCACCTATGCCATAGCCTTCATAACTTACCGTGCCATCACCGTTTTCAATTGGACCATTTCCTGTCTGAAAATTTTTCATTCCATTACCAAAACCTTGCACAACCGAAGATAGGTTAAAACGAATAGGTTGATTTGTAGAGGCGTCAAAAAGAGTGCCATCTAGCAAAAGCCCCTCATATCTTAAAACAGAAAAATCACCAATGGTGGGTTTCCCTTCCACAACACCTTGTCTAGCTACTAACGTATACAGTGTTTGATCAATAACTTCATTATCATCTTCTCTTCCCAAGTCTTCAGAATCAACCGTAATTGTTTGTGTAATTAAATTGGGACTATCATAAATTGATCGTTTAGTGCTATTTTCACCAGCAATAGTATCAAACCTTATTTTAAAATCAAAACCTTCAGGTGGAGTCTCAAACTCATCTTCATTGTAGAAATGCGTTTTTAAAAACTCAATTATCTCGGCATCATCCTCTTCGGTAACCTCACTTAATAACCTTGGCGGCACAATTTCACCAATAGCATCATCATCATTTTTACATGATCCCAGTATTAGTAAACCAGCTATTAACAAATAAGCATTTCTCAATTTCATCAATAATTTATTTTAAACGCGCAAGATACAATTTTCCCTTATTTTTGTTTGGAAGTTAACAAAGAAATGCCGGTCATAATGCGCATAGACAAATTCTTGTGGAGTACACGCTATTTTAAAACCAGAAACATTGCCACCAATGCCTGTAAGAAAGGTCACGTAAAAATAAATGGTATTACCGCCAAACCAGGTAGGGAAGTTTATCCAATGGATGAAATTGTAGCACGAAAAAATCAAATTGATTACAAATTAACGGTACTTGACATTCCTCCCAGTCGTGTAGGTGCTAAATTGGTGAATATTTATAGAAAAGATACCACACCAAAAGAAGCCTTTGAACATAATGAGCTTTTGCAATATTCTAAAGATTATTATCGTAAAAAAGGCATTGGAAGACCTACAAAAAAAGACCGTCGTGATATTGACGACTTTTTAGACACTCCCTCAAACGAAAATAAAGAAGAAAACCAAACGCCTGATAATTCAAGTAAAGAATCTCACGATTAGCAAATACTTTTAAAAACATAACTATCTTTATTGTTTTAAGAAAAACCCATGCAACAAAATATACTTTCACATCAACAGATTCAACATAAAATTGAACGTATAGCCTATCAAATTTATGAAGCCAACGTTTATGAAGAAGAAATTATAATAGCGGGTATAGAAGGTGGCGGACTGCAGTTTGCAAAAAAAATCGTGGCAAAACTTAAGAAGATTACTGAAGCAAAAATTGTACTTTGCAAGTTGTCAATGGATAAAAAAGACCCCCTAACAAGCGGTGTACGTACCTCAATTGCCGAAGAGGAATTCGTGAATAAATCCGTTGTTTTAGTAGATGATGTCCTCAATTCTGGTACAACATTGATATATGGAGTTCATCATTTTCTTAAAACACCTTTAAAACAGCTTAAAACTGCAGTCTTGGTAAATAGAAACCATAAAAAATACCCTGTAAAAGCGGATTATAAAGGAATTTCACTATCCACCTCATTACAGGAGCATGTAAACGTTCATTTTGAAACCAAAAATGATAGGGTGTATTTAGACTAATTTATTTACGATCATCTCCGCGATTTCTGTTGGGGTATTCCTATTACTTTTAATTTTATGGTGCGCTTTGTTATAAAAGTAACTTCTTTCAAATAAGTGCATGCCAATAAACTCAGTTAACTTGTCATCTTCTAAATGAGAAATCATAGGTCTATGCTCTTTTTCCTTTGCCAAACGCTCTTCAAGCTCATTTATGCCAACGTTTAAATAAAAAGAATTAGGTGTCTTACTATTTATGAACTCCATATTATTTCCAAAACAAGGCGTACCTCCACCTAATGACAGCACAAAACTCTCATCTTTTAAAAATACTTTATTGAGATATTCTATTTCTTTTTTTCTGAAATAGATCTCTCCTTTTTCTTTAAAAATAGATGCTATGTTCATTTTCTCACCTTCCTCTATAAAAGCATCTAAATCTAAAAAATTAATATTCAAATGGTTAGCAACTATTCTACCCACAGTGGTTTTACCACTTCCCATGTAACCTACCAAAACTATTTTCACTTCTTTCATTTGTACAAAATTGGACTAAATAATAGGGTTTTCAAAAAAAAATAAATTTATCTCTAAAATGACTTGCAAAATAAAGTTATCGACGTATATTTGCACCCGCATTGAGGGAATCAAATTTCTAAAATGACTTATTGACCTGGTAGCTCAGTTGGTAGAGCATCTCCCTTTTAAGGAGAGGGTCCTGGGTTCGAGCCCCAGCCAGGTCACAACTAAATATTAGCCTCTTCAAAAAAAAGAGGCTTTTTTATTTAAACCTTTGAGTTGATTTAATCTCTCATTGACCTAGTACGTTCTTTTAAAATTTGACCTGGTAGCTCAGTTGGTAGAGCATCTCCCTTTTAAGGAGAGGGTCCTGGGTTCGAGCCCCAGCCAGGTCACAAAAAACCTTTCAATTTTCTATTGAAAGGTTTTTTTTGTTTAAAGTCGATACTAAAAATATATAATTTAAGAAGGTTTGCTAACAGCAAAAATTTTAATTAAAAAAAAGTGGAAAAGAACTGAGTTCTTTTCCACTTTTTTATTTTTTTTATTTAATGTTTATTCTACAACTATAAACTCTGATCGCCTATTTAGTTGATGGCTTTCTTTGCTACAAGGCACATTGTTGCTACAGTTATTTACCAACGCTGTCTCACCATATCCTTCATACGTAATACGGTCACTGGATATGCCTTTTTTAATTAAATAATCTGCAGTTGCCTTAGCCCTCTTCGTTGAAAGGTTTTTATTGTACACATCATTCGCACGAGAATCTGTATGTGAGCGTACCTCTACCTTAACAGATGGAAATTCATTTAAATAAGCCAATACCTTATTGATACTGACACTTGCATCTTCTCGTATAAAATACTCGTCAAAATCGAAGTAAATTGGATCTATGTTCAAGTATTTAGCAAGGTCTGTGCCCACTGGTGCAGATTTGTCAATCTGCGTTAAAATAATTTCTATATCATTGAAATCTTTACCTTTTTCCGTAACTACGGTTTTTTCGCCTTCTTCGTAATCTTTTTTGAAAGCCAAAATCTTATAGTTGCCTTTTGCACAATTGCCTTCAGTGGTAAACATTCCAGTACCATTGGTATTTGAACCAGATACTAATTCATTCTTACTATTGTATACCTTAATATCCGCATCTTTTAAAGGTTCACCTGTTTTTCCATCTTTGACCACACCTGTAAGTTCTGTTCTACATTGTAGATCCAAAGGTCTTGTTTCTGTAAAACTATAAATATCATCACTACCAACACCACCCTCTCTACTAGATGCAAAATATCCTTTTTTTAACTTTTGGTCCATAATGAACGAAAAATCATCTTGCACACTATTTACAGGTTCCCCAACATTTAAAATATATAAGGCATCCATATCATCAATTTTGGTGGCAAATATATCTAGACCACCTAGTCCTGGATGCCCGTCAGATGCAAAATATAGTACCTCATCTTCGGTAATAAAAGGAAATGTTTCTCGACTTTCTGTATTTATTTCATTGCCTAAATTTTTGGGTGTTCCAAAAGTGCCGTCCTCGTTGATATCAATAACAAAAATATCCGATTGCCCATAAGTTCCTGGCATATCACTAGCAAAGTAAAGTTTTCTCTCATCATTGCTTAAAGTAGGGTGTGCTACCGAATAATTCTCGCTGTTGAAAGGAAGTTCCATAATATCTTCCCATTCGCCATCATTTAAAGTTGCCCTATAGATCTTTAATCTACTTAGACCTTCTTTATCCCTAAGAAAATTTCCATTTTTAGAATTGTTTCTTGTAAAGTAAACAGTTGAACCATCTTTTGTAAAAGCAGTAGAACTCTCATGGGTCTTTTTATTCAATTTTTTGGACAACCTTTCAGCAACACTAAATTCACCATTCTCGGTTACTTTGGTAGTATACAAATTTGTAAATGGCTTATTATTCCATTTATGAACACTTTTTAAAATTCTACCGGTATCTCTCGCCGTAGAAAAAATTAATTGCTCTCCGAAAAAGGACGGGGCAAAATCAGCAGAAGCAGAATTCACGGGAATATTCTTTATATCATATCTTTGACTATTTTCCTTTATTTTATCTAAATAGTCTTTATTTTCCTGGAATTTAAAAGCTCTTATATCTCCTTTTTTTTGTTCTGCGAACTTTTGCATCCAAACGTGAGATAGTTCGTAGTTCCCACTTGATTTTAAGGTCTGAGCATATTTATACAAATATTCAGTATCCACATTTATCTGTGGCTCTGCAAATAATTGCTCATACCAGTATGCTGAGGCATTATAATCTCCTTTTTGATAATACGCATCTCCCAAATTCTTATGAATCTCTTCTGAAGTATAACCTTCTTTTACCAATTCCTCGTAAGATTCAATGGCTTCTGCATAAGCATAACTATTAAAATCCGCTTTGGCCCTTTTTGTTTTCTTATCTTGTGCATTAAGCATACTGCCAAATGATAATGCTATGACTAGTAAACACTTTATATTATTTATTCTATACTTCATAATTAATAGGTTTAAAAGAATCTTGGTGCCAATATATTTTTATAGCGGGTTAAAAATTCAAATCTTAGAAAGATTTCAAATGACCCATCGTTAAACGATGTACTTCCCAATTCGGTAATTTCACGGTCATATGCAAGACCTAACATTAATTTTTCGTTCAACTGAAATCCTACAAGTGCACTCATGGCTGCATCCCATCTATATGCCGCACCCAAGGAGAATGTATCATTAAGTAAAACGGTTGCAGAAAGATCAGCTTGCAATGGCGCACCTTCTACAGCCTTAAAAAGTAATGCCGGTTTTAATTTTAAATCAGGATTAATATCAAAAACATAGCCTGTTATCAAATACCAATTCATTCTTTCTTGAGCTATATAAGAATTACTATTTCCACCAGAATCAAAATGCTCCGTTTCTAGAAAATTGGGTATTGAAAGTCCTGCATAAAACTGTTCCGTATGGTAATAAACTCCGGCTCCAAAGTTAGGTGAGAACTTGTTATCTATATTGGTTTGCCCAACGGCCGCATTAGATGGATCATAATTTCTTAGTCTATTAAAGTCTATGTTCAAAAAATGACCGCCCGCCTTTAACCCAAAAGATAGCTTACCTTCTTCGGATGTTGGTACGGTATAAGAAAATACCGCATCAAAATAAGTATCTTGGTTTGTACCGTTTCCTATTTCATCGTTTACGATAGACAGCCCAAGTCCTACCCTATCAGAAATAGGGCTATTTATATTCAAGGTCTGCGTTGTTGGTGCACCGTCTAACCCTACCCATTGTGATCGATGTAAGGCTGCAATACTAAGAACTCCTCTTGACCCTGCATATGCCGGGTTCACAGCAACGGTATTATACATGTACTGTGTATATTGGGCATCTTGTTGCCCCCTTATCGTCCAAAAGGATGCTACAAGTAAAAATAAAGTTATAAATAGATTCTTCATAGTTAATTTATTGTTGGGGGTTCTTTCTTTTATCTGTTAATATATAAGTAACCGTTCATTGATTTAGACTGTTGGTCATTGGCGTAATCAATTATATAGTAGTATACACCAACTGGTAATTCATCATTCTTTTTCACCGTTACCCTACCATTGGAAATACCTCTAAATGCATTACCATTGTTATCATATCCGTTAGTTTCAAAAACCAGCACACCCCATCTATTATATATTCTCACTGTATTATTTGGGAATGATTCTATATTATTGATTGTAAAGACACCACCGTTAGTGTTTGGATTCACAAGGTCACTTTCAATGCTAATATCACACGCTGTACCTTGTGGTGGAGTACCGCCAATAGAGCTACACCCATCAAGTGGATCGGTACTGTCCTCTATTTCTTGGCCATCATTGATGCCATCACCATCAGTATCCTCATTTTCAGGATCAGTACCCAAAGAATTTTCTTCATCGGTAGTCAATCCATCATTATCACAATCAGAAGTTCCAATAGGGGTTCCATTTATAGAATCGCAAGCATCTAAAGGATCTGTATTATCCAAAACTTCTTGACCATCTGTAATTCCATCACCATCGGTATCGGGGTTGTTTATATCTGTACCCAAGTCTACTTCCTCACCATCGGTTAAACCATCATTATCAGTATCAGGGTTATTAGGATCTGTTCCTAATGTCACTTCCTCTTCTGTGGTCAATCCATCATTATCACAATCACTTGCTCCCAAAGGCATACCATCAACATGGTCACAATCATTTAAAGGATCGGTATTATCAACCAAAACTTCTTCTCCATCAACAATACCATCACCATCAGAGTCAGGATTATTAGGATCTGTTCCCAAATCACTTTCCTCGTTATTGGTAAGTCCGTCATTATCAGAATCCTCAGATATCGTAACCGTACCATTACCAGAATTACCAGAAGCATCGGTAACAATTATTTCTATAACATCCTCATCGGTAAGAACAGGGAAATTACCAGATGTAGGGGTTGCCATACCCGTATCTAAACTCCATTCGCCATTAGCATCCGCAATTACGCTATAGGTTACATCCGTTAATCCATCACCATCCGTATCTAGTTCAATAACAAGAGATTCATTGGCACTTGCATTACCTGTTAATACCGGATCAATATCGAATGTACTAAAGCTATCAGCTACTGGTGCTGTGTTATCAAGAATTACAGTTTCGGAATCAACAGCATTATTGCCCGGTATGTCAGACACTTCTGCATTTACTAAAATAGATTCATTTGTCAATGTCGAAATATCTGCATCGCTAGCAGTCCATACTCCAGATATTACAGTTGCGGTTGATGTAACTGTATTTACACCGTCACTAAAAGTAATTGTAACAATCTGATTATCTTCAACACCGGTGGTTGTACCTGTTATAACAACATCATTATCTTCAACTGCATTAACAATATCATCTATTTCTATAGGTGTATCAATATCGATTCCAATTACTACATCATGAACGATGTCTCTAGTAACCGCCACTGCAGGATTACCAGCTAAGTCACTCACATTGGCTGTAATAGTCTCATTTACATCCAATACCTGTGCATCTGTTGCCGGAATATCCAAGCTCCAAGTTCCTCCTGTCACGACTGCGGTGTACGACTGTCCGTTCAAGGATACTGTTACGACCTGTCCGTCTTCCGCATCCGTAGTACCGCTGATCGTCACATCGCTATCATCTTCAACCGCATTTATGATGTCATCGTTAGATACTACATCTATAGTAATGGTAGGTGCCGTAACATCATGCGTTATTTCACGTGTAGCTTGCGGTGCAGGGTTACCTGCTATATTAAATACATCAGCAGTAATGGTTTCATTTACATCCATTGCCTGGGCATCTGCTGCAGGTAGATCAAAACTCCAGGTACCTCCTGTTACAATTGCAGTGTACGACTGTCCGTTCAAGGTCATTGTAGCGATCTGCCCGTACTCGGCATCCGTAGTACCACTGATCGTTACATCCGTATCATCTTCAACTGCATTGATAATATCATCGGTAGATACCACATTTATAGTAATAGTAGGTGCCGTTACATCATGTTCAATGTCCCTTGTTGCCTGTGTGGCAGGGTTACCTGCTACATCACTTACATCTGCAGTTATCGTTTCGGTTGGATCTAAAGCCTGAGCATCTGCTGCAGGTAGATCAAAGGTCCATGTACCTCCAGTTACACTTGCTGTGTAGGTCTGTCCGTTCAAC
This sequence comes from Maribacter sp. 6B07, assembly GCF_002700155.1. Classification (NCBI taxonomy): domain Bacteria; kingdom Pseudomonadati; phylum Bacteroidota; class Flavobacteriia; order Flavobacteriales; family Flavobacteriaceae; genus Maribacter; species Maribacter sp. 6B07. The sequence continues at coordinate 27,148 of NZ_PDUT01000001.1, forward strand.
ACTACTGTCACAATTTGCCCGTCCTCGGCTCCAGTGGTCGTACCATTTATAGTAACGTCACTATCATCTTCCACTGCATTGATAATATCATCGGTAGAAACCACATCTATGGTTATCGTCGGTGCAGTTATGTCATGTTCGATATCCCTAGATGCCTGAGTGGCAGGGTTACCGGCTACATCGCTTACATCTGCCGTAATGGTTTCGGTTAGATCCAATGACTGAGCGTCTGTTGCAGGTAGATCAAAACTCCAAGTACCGCCAATTACACTTGCTGTGTAGGTCTGACCGTTCAAGATTACAGTCACAATTTGACCGTCCTCTGCATCGGTAGTACCACTGATCGTTACATCACTATCATCCTCTACCGCATTGATGATATCATCAGTAGATACCACATCTATGGTAATGATCGGTGCAATAACATCATGTTGAATTTCCCTAGTTGCCTGTGTGGCAGGGTTACCGGCAACATCAATTACGTCAGCAGTAATGATTTCCGTTGGGTCCAATGCCTGAACATCTACAACTGGTACATTCAGACTCCAAGTACCACCCGTTACCGTGGTCGTATATGTCTGTCCATTCAAGGTTACCGTCACGGTCTGTCCGTCTTCCGCATCTGTAGTTCCGTTAATCGTTACATCACTATTCTCTTCGAATGCATTTATGATGTCGTCCGTAGACACTACATTTATAGCTATTGTAGGTGGAGCCACGTCGTGCTCGATATCCCTAGATGCCTGAGTGGCAGGGTTACCGGCTACATCGCTTACATCTGCCGTAATGGTTTCGGTTGGATCCAATGCCTGAGCATCCGCCGCAGGTAAATCAAAGCTCCAAGTACCGCTAGTCACAACAGCAATATAGGTTTGTCCGTTCAAGATTACCGTTACGGTTTGCCCGTCCTCGGCTCCGGTGGTAGTACCACTAATAGTCACGTCACTATCATCTTCTACAGCATTGATAATATCATCGGTAGATACTACATCTATAGTAATTGTAGGTGCAGTTACATCATGTTCGATATCCCTAGTTGCCTGTGTGGCAGGATTACCTGCTACATCACTTACATCTGCCGTAATGGTTTCGGTTGGATCTAAAGCCTGAGCGTCTGCTGCAGGTAGATCAAAACTCCAAGTACCGCCAGTTACACTTGCTGTGTTTGTCTGTCCGTTCAACACTATTGTCACAATTTGTCCGTCCTCGGCATCTGTAGTTCCACTAATGGTCACATCGCTATCATCTTCAACCGCATTTATGATGTCATCTGTAGAAACCACATCAATAGTAATGGTAGGTGCAGTTACGTCATGTTCTATATCTCTAGTTGCCTGAGTGGCAGGGTTACCAGCTACATCGTTTACATCCGCAGTGATTGTTTCGGTTGGGTCTAAAGCCTGTGCGTCTGCCGCAGGAAGATCAAAGCTCCAAGTACCGCCAGTTACACTTGCTGTGTATGTCTGACCGTTCAAGGTTACCGTCACAGTTTGACCATCCTCTGCATCTGTAGTACCACTGATCGTTACATCGCTATCATCTTCAACCGCATTGATGATATCATCGGCAGATACCACATCTATAGCAATGGTAGGTGCAGTTACATCATGTTCAATATCCCTAGTTGCCTGAGTGGCAGGGTTGCCCGCAACATCGCTTACATCTGCAGTGATTGTTTCATTAGCTCCCAATGCCTGTGCATCTGTAGCAGGAAGATCAAAGCTCCATGCACCACCCGAGACAACGGCTGTATAGGTTTGTCCGTTCAAAGTTACTGTTACCGTCTGGCCATCCTCGGCCCCTGTAGTTGTACCACTAATGGTTACGTCACTATCATCTTCCAATGCATTGATGATATCATCGGTAGATACCACATCTATGGTAATGGTCGGTGCAGTTACATCATGCTCGATATCCCTAGTTGCCTGTGTGGCAGGGTTACCTGCTACATCGCTTACATCTGCAGTTATCGTTTCGGTTGGATTCAATGCCTGGGCATCGGCTGCAGGTAGATCAAAGCTCCAAGTACCTCCTGTAACAGTAGACGTATAGGTTTGTACGTTCAAAATTACGGTTACTGTCTGACCATTTTCGGCACCAGTGGTCGTACCACTTATAGTCACGTCACTATCATCTTCTACAGCATTGATAATATCATCGGTAGATACTACATCTATAGTAATGGTCGGCGCTGTAACATCATGCTCGATATCCCTAGTTGCCTGTGTGGCAGGGTTACCTGCTACATCGCTTACATCTGCAGTTATCGTTTCGGTTGGATCTAATGCCTGAGCATCCGCCGCAGGTAGGTCAAAGCTCCATGTTCCACTAGTTACACTTGCCGTGTATGTCTGACCGTTCAAGGTTACCGTTACGATCTGCCCATCCTCGGCACCTGTAGTAGTTCCACTGATCGTTACATCACTGTCATCCTCTACCGCATTAATAATATCATCTGCAGAAACAACATTTATAGCTATAGTTGGGGCAATAGCATCATGCTCAATATCCCTGGTCGCCTGTATGGCAGGGTTACCAGCATCGTTGCTCACATCAGCCGTTATTGTATGTGTAGTACCCAATGCTTGAATATCCGCAGCAGGCACATCTAATGTCCAAACACCACCAGCTACCGTAGTTGTATATGTCTGCCCGTTCAGCACTACAGTTACCGTCTGCCCGTCTTCAACATCTGTTGTTGTTCCGTTTATGGTAACATCATTATCATCTTCTACTGCATTTATGATGTCATCTACAGCTACAACATTAATTGTTATCGTTGGTACCGTAACATCATGTTCAATATCTCTTGTTGCCTGTGTAGCAGGATTACCCGCTACATCATTTACATCTGCCGTAATGGTTTCCGTAGGATCCAATGCCTGTACATCTGCCGCAGGCACATCTAAAGTCCATGTTCCACTAGTTACGGTAGTGGTATATGTTTCTCCGTTCAAGACTACTGTAACGGTTTGCCCGTCCTCGGCAGTTGTTGTACCGTTTATTGTTACATCGGTATCATCTTCCAAAGCATTAATAACATCATCATTAGCCACTACACCAATTGTAATGGTTGGCGGCGTAATATCATGAATAATATCATGATTAGCCTGAGTTGCCGGATTACCAGCAAAATCACTTACATCTGCAGTAATGGTTTCTGTAGGATCCAGTGCTTGTGCATCAGTTGCAGGCACGTCTAAAGACCATACACCACCAGTTACCGTAGTCGTATACGTTTCTCCGTTCAAAATTACTGTTACCGTTTGACCATCCTCAGCTCCAGTAGTCGTTCCACTTATAGTAACATCACTATCATCTTCAAGAGCATTAATGATATCATCGTTAGATACCACGTCTATGGTTATTGTAGGTGCGGTATCATCATGCTCAATATCTCTTGTTGCCTGTGTTGCCGGGTTTCCTGCCAGGTCACTAACATCTGCAGTGATTGTTTCCGTAGCATCTAAAGACTGTGCATCAACTGCCGGAATATCCAGCGACCACACACCACCCGTTACCGTGGTTGTATATGTTTGTCCGTTCAAGGTTACTGTTACCGTCTGACCGTCTTCAGCCCCTGTGGTTGTTCCACTAATGGTAACGTCACTATCATCTTCAACCGCATTGATAATATCATCGTTAGATACTACATCTATAGTAATAGTCGGTGCAGTTACATCAATAGTCAATAAAGCAACATCAGACGTTAACGGAGAACATACAAAAGTTAAATCTGTAATTATCACCCTATACTCAAATCCGTCTTGAGCTACGGTAGCACCGGTCAAGGTTAATGTCTCCGTTGTACTACCCGTGTAAATATCTGTTCCATTTGCATCATCTATAGCTTCAAAACCTCCACCTGATTGATCATCTACCTCCCATTGATATGCCAAGGAAATTCCAGATGCCGTTACGGTAAATGTTTCTGGTGAACTGCCATTGGTTAAAACATCTTGTGGTTGTTCAGCACTTGATGCAATTGTAGGCGTCTCCCCTGGTTGTTGAAAGTCGAAATCGGTATTAGTAGCACTATCCACATTATTTGGCGTAGTATATCCGTCAACCACATTGGTTCCGGTCACAACCCCATCAGTATCTACCACAAGCGCACCATCTCCTAAAACTCCGTCTGAATCATCATCTGTAAAACCTGCCTCTATAACATCATTACATAAATCTCCATCCGCATCCAACTCTAAGTAATCAGCAATACCATCTGGTGTTGCCTCAGAATCCAGCACTGTATAGTTCACAGAACCACTATCTTGTTGACCACTAGCCTGAACAGAATCTGGAATACCATCCGTACCCACAGCTCCGTCTAACCTTCCACTGGTAAAGGGTTGACCACTGCCAGATTCTACAACATCATAAATACCATCATTATCAGCATCCAAATCAAAATGGTTTGGAACACCGTCACCGTCGGTATCAAAATTATCAATAATACCATCTCCATTATCATCTACACCTAAATCAGGATCAAGATAATTGAGTACCCCATCTGCATCTGCATCTGCACTTGGATCTAAACCGGACGGACTTTCTTCCGTATCCAGTATACCATCATTATCATCATCTAAATCAACAGAATCCGCAATGCCATCCAAATCATTATCATCTATACCGTCTTCTCTGTAATCTACTTCTGAAGTGGTAATCACCGCGTTGTTCGGTAGATCAGATGCCCCATTGTCTTGATCATCATTAGAATCGAACGGTAAACCTGTAGTATCTACATCATCATAATCATCAAACAAACCATCATGATCATTATCCAAATTGTTGGACGCCGTTGTAAAACCAGCTTCTTCAGTATCCGAAAGTCCGTCGCCATCGGTATCCAAATCCAGATAATCCGGAATTCCGTCACCGTCTGTATCTACCGGGGAAACACCTTCATCCCCTGCTCCTTCATATTCGTCACCTAAACCATCGCCATCAGTATCATCATTGCCATTGCCATCTGTATTTGCATTTCTAGCTACGTAACCACTTGTAGTTTGTGCTTCTACATTATCTGGAATACCATCGTTATCAGAGTCAATATCCAAATGATCTTCTATACCATCATGATCACTATCTATACCTTCATTTATAGTATATACCGGTGCAGACCCAGGACCCGATTGCGTTCCGGAAGGAGAACCGGCAGAGTTAGCAGCCATAGTATTATTCGATGAAGTGAACAAACCGTTGATATCACAAGTTTGAAACAAAATAGAACCTAAATAATCATTTGATGAAAATCCTGGTTGTAGTTCACCCGAAAATGTTACTGTGAAATTGGTAGTTTCATAATAATTGAAATATACAGCCAATCTTGGTCCAAAATCTACACCTGACCATGTTTGTGGTGGTCCTTCAAATGTTGTGGTACCCGTTGCTAAATTCTCTGAAATATTCAACAAAGTGTTACCATCAACAGCATATAAACCAGGTCTAGCAAGTGTAACGCTTTCTTCAGTATTAGCTCCATCAATATCATAAATAACACCTCCGAAACGAATAAGGTTTACCTGAAAATCCGAGCCCGTAGCCACCAACCTAATATTAAAGGTCATACTACCAACATCACCGACACCACCACCTACATCAAAACTAGGTTGCCAAGCGTCATTGCTGCCAAAACCACCATTATCAATAGAAGTTAAGGTTGCATTGTCAATATCGGTTATAGCTACAATTGCATCTAACACCCCAAGAGATGAAGTCACCACTGTAGAGAAACGATACTCGGCACCAACAGTACCCGGACCACTACCGGTAGAAGATATATAAGAACCACCTACAAAAGAACCGGGGGGAATACCACAATCATCTCCTTTGGTATCGGTAGGTTCAAAACCTAAAGATTCCACATAATCTAAAATACCATCATTGTCATTATCCTTATCTACACTATTATTAACACCATCACCATCTGTATCTATAGGAGTCAAGTGCACATTGGCATCCCTAAAATCTACTTCACTCGTAAAAGGATCTTGATCATTAGGAAAATCATTAACATTTTGGTTGTTATTTGTTGCCCCGTTAGTATCTTCAATACCATTTGATCCCGTAATAACCAAATCAAAAGCATCATCTAGACCATCATTGTCAGCATCTGTACCTGACGGTGTAGTATCCGCAATATTATCTCCATCTATATCATATGCTTCAACCGTATCACTAACACCATCATTATCTGAATCAGTATCCCTAAAATCCGGACTACCTTGACCATCGGAATTTTCAGGTTCATTAATGGATTGTCCAGAACCGGCTGGCGGAACTTCATAATTATCAGCTAAACCATTTCCGTCTGAATCTGTACCAGGTGATTGGTAACCAGAAGTGGATTGCCATTCAATATTATCTATAATACCATCATTATCACTATCTAAATCTAAATAATCCAGATGAACATCTCCATCTGTGTTTACCGGTGAATTGGTAAAACTTCCTCCTTGATCTACATCAAATGCATCATCAATACCATCATTATCCGTATCATCACCAGAAGCTTGAACCAAACCAGCATCGGGCTGTGATTCTACTAAATCTTTTATACCATCATTATCTGAATCTATGTCCAAAAAGTTTGGACCGCCTTGATTATCGCTATTCAAAGGAGTGCCAGAAACACCTGCTCCATCCGTACCACCATCTTCAGCAACATCTGGAATACCATTAGAACCATGATTACTTTCACCAGGATCTATAGATCCGTTTCCGTCAAGATCTAGACTACTATTGCCTGTTTCCACAACGTCAGGTATACCATCATTGTCACTGTCCAGGTCTTCATTATTAGGAATGCCATCACCATCAAAATCACCGGTACCTTCTACAGCATCAAGTATACCGTCATTATCATCATCTTCATCGTTACTGTTACATATTCCGTCTCCATCAGTATCAATACCGTCATTTGCCGGATCAAAATTAGCTCCTGTAGAAAAATCATTGCTTGCCGTTGCCCCACAATCATCACAACCGTCACCATCCAAATCTTGACAAACCGAAGGATCTAATGGATCGGTATCCGAGCCATCAAGAACTCCATCATTATCATCGTCGGTATCACCAGAATCACACAAACCATCACCATCAGTATCAGTACCATCATTTGCAGGGTCAAAATTAGCACCCGCAGAAAAATCATTGCTTGCCGTAGCGGAACAATCATCACAACCATCACCGTCCAAATCTTGACAAATTGATGGGTTTAATGGTTCATCATCATTAACATCTAAAACACCATCATTATCATCATCGTCATCACCAGAATCACATAAGCCATCACCATCTGTATCCGTACCATCATTGGCAGGGTCAAAATTAGCTCCCGGAGAAAAATCGGTACTTGAGGTGCCGGAACAATCATCGCAACCATCGTTATCTAAATCTTGACAGATCGATGGGTTTAATGGTGCAGTATCTGAACCATCTGCCACACCGTCATTATCATCGTCTAAATCCGAAGAGTCACAAATACCATCGCCATCAGTATCTACACCATCATTGGCAGGGTCAAAATTATTACCTGCAGCAAAATCATTACTTGCGGTAGCTGAACAGTCATCGCAACCATCGCTGTCCAAATCTTGACAAATAGAAGGATCAAGAGGTGCAGTATCTGAACCATCTTCTACACCGTCATTATCATCATCAGGGTCACCAGAGTCACAAATTCCGTCACCATCAGTATCTACACCATCATTGGCAGGGTCAAAGTTTGCTCCTGCAGTAAAATCATTGTTTGCCGTTGCCGAACAATCATCACAACCGTCACCGTCCAAATCTTGACAACTGCTTGGATCTAACGGTGCATTATCATCACCATCTAGAACACCATCATTGTCATCATCAGTATCACCAGAATTACAAATTCCGTCACCATCGGTATCTATACCGTCATTTGATGGATCAAAATTATTGCCCACAGAAAAATCATTACTTGCCGTTGCCGAACAATCATCACAACCGTCACCGTCCAAATCTTGACAACTACTAGGATCTAAAGGTGCATTGTCATTTACATCAAGTACGCCATCATTATCATCATCGTCATCACCAGAATCACAAATTCCATCTCCATCAGTATCCGTACCGTCATTGGCAGTATCAAAATTAGGTCCTGCAGAAAAATTGTTGTTTGCCGTGGCAGAACAATCATCACAACCATCGTTATCCAAATCTTGACAACTACTAGGATCTAATGGGGCATTATCATTTACATCAAGAACACCATCATTATCATCATCGTCATCACCAGAATCACAAGTACCATCTCCATCAGTATCGGTACCGTCATTGGCAGGATCAAAATTAGCACCTGCAGTAAAATCAGTGCTTGCCGTAGCCGAACAATCATCACAACCATCGTTATCCAAGTCTTGACAACTACTAGGATCTAAAGGTGCATTATCAGCTCCATCTAATACGCCATCGTTATCATCATCATCATCACCAGAGTCACAAATTCCGTCACCATCAGTATCTATACCATCATTTGATGGATCAAAATTATTACCTACGGAAAAATCGGTATTTGATGTAGCGGAACAATCATCACAACCGTCACCATCTGCATCTTGACAAACACTTGGGTCTAAAGGTGCATTATCAGCCCCATCTAAAACACCGTCATTGTCATCATCAGAATCGCCAGCATCACATAATCCATCTCCATCTGTGTCAAGTCCGTCATTTGATGGATCAAAATTATTACCTGCAGAAAAGTCAGTACTTGACGTAGCGGAACAATCATCACAACCATCGCCGTCTGCATCTTGACAACTACTTGGGTCTAAGGGCGCATTATCATTTACATCTAATACTCCGTCATTATCATCATCTGTATCACCAGTATCACAAATTCCGTCACCATCTGTATCAAGTCCATCGTTTGCAGGGTCAAAATTAGCACCTGCAGAAAAGTCGGTATTAGCCGTTGCCGAACAATCATCACAACCATCACCATCCGCATCTTGACAACTACTAGGATCTAAAGGTGCATTATCATTTACATCTAAAACTCCGTCATTATCATCATCTGCATCACCGCTATCACACAATCCGTCACCATCGGTATCCGTTCCGTCATTGGCCGGATCAAAATTATTACCCGCAGAAAAATCCGTACTTGCGGTAGCGGAACAATCATCGCAGCCATCGCTATCCAAATCTTGACAACTACTTGGATCTAACGGTGCATTATCATCACCATCTAAAACTCCGTCATTATCATCATCTGGATCACCAGCATCACATAATCCATCACCATCCGTATCCATACCGTCATTTGCAGGATCAAAGTTAGCGCCTACAGAAAAATCATTATTAGCTGTAGCAGAACAATCATCACAACCATCGTTATCCAAATCTTGACAGCTACTTGGATCAAAAGGTGCATTATCATCACCATCTAGGACACCATCGTTATCATCATCGCCATCACTAGAATCTGGCGAACCATCACCATCGGTATCCGGATCATTGGTTACCGTAATATTAACCGTTGCGGTTTCACAAACATCTGGGTCCGGATCGGTATTACATACCTCGTAAATTACTGTCACTGTTGACCCATTCTCTGTCAATAAAGGGGTATATGCCAATTCACCAGTAAGAGCATCTAAAATTGCCGTACCGCCTGCAGTACCACCAACTCTGGTTATTGCAGTTGTTCCTTGATTATTAGCGTCATTATTTGGCAAATAATCATCATTACTTAAAATATTAATATTTGTAGCTACGCCTAAGGTAGCATTGGCACTTTCATCTTGAGCCGTTGGTGCATACGGATTTGGATCCGTGGCATCTAAATGACCATCACCATCACTATCTATATCTAAATGATTAGGCAAACCATCATTATCTACATCATAAGCGTCAGGAACTCCATTGCCATCTGCATCTGTATATATTGTAGTGGTACCATCACCGGTATTTCCTACATCTTGGCTTACATCCTTAAAGTTTAAGATTCCATCACCGTCTTCATCACCAAAAGGATCAAGACCCGCATATTCATCTACATCTAAAATGGTATCATTGTCATCATCCGTATCATTGTTATCCGTTGTACCATCACCGTCACTATCTCTTGGATCTCTCCAATCTCTTTCTCCACCAGCTGGGTCATCATCTGGAAAAGTATTTGGAGTTTGGTTATTGTTCGTTGCTGCATCTGGGTCATCTATTCCACCAGAATTCTGATCAAAATTATCATCAATACCGTCTAAATCTGTATCATTACCTGACAATGTTATCTCCGGAATATCATCTCCATTGGTATCATATGCCTCTACCGTATCTGGTATTCCGTCATTATCACTATCTGGATCTAAAAAATCTGGAACATTATCCGATGTTACAAAAGCAGCATCTGTATTAACAGGTATTAATCCTTGGTTACCTGTTCCTTCATAATTATCATCTAAACCATCGCCATCGGAATCGTTACCAGACGGTGCTACATAAGTACCTGTAGATTGAGCTTCAATATTATCTGGAATACCATCATCGTCAGAATCCAAATCTAAATGATTTGGAAAGCTATCATTATCTTGACTAGCCTCATAAACGTCCGGTACACCATCAGAATTTGCATCTGTATAATTGGTAACACTACCATCAGCATTTGCATTATATGTAGGAACCCCATCCCCAGAATTATCTAAAACATCTTGATAATTAGGTAGGCCGTCACCATCAGCATCTCCATTGGGATCATTACCATTAGATTCAACAATATCCAAAATTCCGTCATTATCATCATCAATATCAACATTATCAAACACACCATCACCGTCAGAATCACCAACACAAACAGAGTATAAAAATGTATTGATCTGATATTCACTTTGGTTGAGATCAAATTCTTTTATAAATCCAGGGTTAGCGTAAATATCAAATTCGATAAAATTTACATCATTGAACTCGAACATTAAATTACTTTCAGGACCATTTGCTTCTGATTCCGTACCTGCAGACAAAAGTGTTGGCGGCGTTGTATCTATTGCAATATTCGTGGGAATATCAGTAGCCGTAAAACGTACGGAGTTACTACAGTCTGTACCCACCGCTTCATTTTCTATAGGTACATTAGGATCAGCAGGAGCTGGGGTACCATCTATATCATTTATAATTATCCTAAAATCATTTACAGGTATCAAGGTCGTCTGATCCGCTTGTAAAAAACTAATTCTTATTCTTGAAGGTGCATTGGTATTACTGTTCGAAGGATTCAAATAAAAGAAATTATCTACAGTATTAGAATATGCAATCTGTCCATTACCTGGCGCACCGCCAATTTTTTGAACTCTTACAAAAGCCAATGCCGGTATAGTAGGTGAAGTAGCATTAAAATAGGCATCTTCAACGGTACCACTTGAAACACCCGTTATAGATACGCTTTCAAAATTCTGTCCATTGGCATCAATTGCAAAAAACAGCACAAATGCAACCAGACAAGATTGTAAGTATGCAGGGCTTTTATATTTAGAATATGTATTTATCTTTAACAGATTAGCACATAGACTTAAAAGTCTACTAAACAAAAAATTAAATCTGTTCATTTTCGTCTTCTGTGAATTTCTCTGTCTTGTGAAGTAAGCGTGCATTAGTTTCATATTCCGCGAATTCTTTACTTAAAAGATTATTGTCTTAATTTTTACATGAACAAGCGTTCATTAAAAAATTAATGATAAATCAAAAATAACAATGGTTTTATAAGGGTATTATTATTTGTTGTCAAATAGCCCTTTCTGTATGTGAATCTAAGATATAATGTATTTTCCTACAAAAGCATACAGACAATAATTATTGTTTTAGTGATCATTTCATATGAAACGGATAAAAATCAAATAATTTCTTACATATTTAAATGTTAAAATGAAATAAAATTATATTTACACTGTTAATTAAAAGAATAACGTTTGTTAATTACTTTTATAATGTTTGTACTATGATGGCGAAGAGTGTGAAAAAGGATTTATTTTTCAAGGAAACATTGAAATTGATTCATGAAAAAGGATTTAGAGCCACCACCATGAGAGATATTGCGGAACGCATGAACTTTGAGGTGGCTAATATTTATAATTATATAGACTCTAAAGATGCCCTTTTAGAAAATTATGTGATTGGGATTACCAAAGAATTTCAAACCTATATGGATAATATCATAGATTCAACTTTTTCACCAAAGGATAAGCTGAGAATGGTAATTTCCAAACACATACAGTTCACATTTGAAAAACCATACCAGCTGGCACTTATGGCAAATGAATGGAGAAATTTAAAGGAGCCTGCACTTAGTGAATATGTAGCCAAAAGATCAGACTATATTTCTAAAATTGCCTCTATTTTGGAAGACGGTGTAGAGAAAGGAGAATTTAGACCTATGAACATTGAAATTGCCACAAATAGTATAGTATCATCATTGAGATGGTCTTATAACAAGTATGTAGACAATAGCAATACAAGTATTAACCCTATTGAACTTGAAAAGCAATTTATGGATTTCATTTTTAATGGTGTAAAAGCCTCATAAACCTTCACAGATCTTTTAAAATTTTTAAATATCCAGTTTACCCTAATTTTAATGAAAATAGCATGGTTTAACCTATTGCACATTTCATTTCTGCCAAATATTGTTGACCTTTATAAAGCAAATTGAACAACAATAGATATGACATCGGCAGAGGCAAAATTAAAGGAACGCGTAAAAGAACTAACCTGTTTATATGAGGTAACTTCTATTATCGTGAATGCAGATTATGATCAAATTGATGCATCTTTAGAAGCCATTGTTTATTGCTTAAAACGGGCATGGCAATTTGAGCAAGTAACCGAAGTTTTTCTAAAAGTTGGTGAATACACTGTACAAACAGACGACTTTAAGCCAAATATGGTCTGCTTATCTTCAAAAATAAAAGTCTTTAATAAGTTAGAGGGCGAGGTAAAGGTTGGCTATCCTTCAGAAAAATATAGTATTGATGACTTTTTAATAGAGGAACAAACGTTGTTGAACAACGTTGCATTAGATGTTGGCAATCTTATAGAACGTAAACAAATTCGTGACAGTGAAGCTCTTACAAGACGAAAAATGGAGCGAACCGATCGTTTGCACATATTAGGTGAGATTACAGCCGGTATAGCTCACGAATTAAATACCCCATTGGCCAATATACTTGGCTTTGCCGAACTTCTTACCGATAAAATGACGGATAAGCAGTCTGTAAGAGATCTTGAAAAAATTATGGACAGTGCCATTTTTAGTAGAGAAATCGTTAAAAAACTTATGTTCTTTGCTTGCGAAATGCCGCAGGAAATGAAAAGGGTTCAATTAATTCCTATTGTAACAAGCGTTATAAAATTACTAGCACCATCATTACGTGATAAAAAAATTAAACTAGTAACAACTTATGAAAATGTAGACTTGGTTTTACAGGCAGATACAGTACAATTGACCCAAGTATTGTTCAACCTAATTATGAACGCCATTTATTATTCCCCAGAAAATGGTATTATTTCAGTAAAGGTCCTAGACACAAAAAATCATATTCTTTTAAAAATTGCCGATCAAGGAGAAGGTATACCAAAAGAATTGGAAGATAAGGTTTTTGAACCCTTTTTCACTACCAAACCTATTGGTGAAGGTACTGGTTTAGGCCTTAGTGTAGTTCATGGTATTATTACGAGCCATAAAGGTACCATAGAGCATGAACAGAATACGCCTAAAGGAACTATTTTTACGGTCAACTTTCCTAAATTGTAATTATGGATTTGCGCAAAGAGAACATACTCATAGTAGATGATGATATAGATATTCTAGAGCTTTTGCAAAGGCATTTACAAGCTATGGGATACCATACTTATAAGGCTGTGTCAGTTAAAGAGGCCTTGTTTATCTTAAAGGATACTTTTATAGATCTTATTATTACTGATATTCAAATGCCAGAAATTGATGGATTACAATTACTGAAGTTTGCAAATGAACATTACCCGGAGATTCCTAAATTAGTGGTAACCGGCTACCCTTCTGTAGAAGACTCCTTAGAAGTCATAAAATCTGGTGCTACAGACTATTTGACCAAACCTTTTACCAAATCCGAACTTAAAGAAGCTATAGAGAAAGCCTTTGAACAAAATGCCCATAGAAAAAACAGCAAAGTTGCCACGGCCTCCCCTAACCTATATTCAGATATGGTAGGAGAATCAGTCGCTTTTAAAAAAGTGACGAATATTATAGAAAGGGTCAAAGACAACAAAGCTACCATTATAATTACCGGTGAAAGTGGAACAGGAAAAGAACTGGTTGCAAGGGCCATACATTATTCTGGTAAATTCTCAAGAGAACCTTTCATTGCAGTAAACTGTGGGGCTATTCCAGAAAACTTACAAGAAGCAGAACTGTTTGGATACATAAAAGGTGCCTTTACCGGTGCAAATGAAAATAGAAACGGATTTTTTCAAGCGGCCAAGGGCGGTACACTCTTTTTAGACGAAATAGGCACTGCTTCACTGGCAGTACAGACCAAGTTATTACGTGCCTTACAGGAAAAGGAAATTACACGGGTAGGATCTCAAAAAGTTGAAAAAGTAGATATAAGGATTATTGCCGCTACGAATGCTAATTTAAAAGATGAAATAAAAAACGGCTCATTTAGAGAAGACCTTTACTATAGGTTAACCGTTGTAGAAATCAACGTGCCACCACTTAGGGAAAGAAAATCCGATATTTCTATTTTAGCCGATAAGTTTATACGAAAATATGGCATAGAGTTTAAGGACCGCCTTCTGCGTATTGCCCCTGAAGCGCTTCAAATTCTTGAAAGATATAATTGGCCCGGCAATATTAGGGAGCTTGAAAATATTATTCAACGTGCCGTAATAATGTCCGATGGTATTATTAAAGTAAAAGATTTGCCAGAAGCCTTAAAATATCAAATTGATTTTCCTGATAATGGGTTACGTCCACTTTATGAAATGGAAAAAGAATACATACAACGTGTATTGGTTCATACGAAAGGAAACAAAACCAAAGCCGCCCAAATTCTTCAGATCGATCGTAAAACTTTACGCGAAAAACTAAAATAAAACATCTCAGAGCATGCCCATGAGGCATTCAAAAGGAAACAAACTTTTAAATTCGAGGCAAGCCTCAGCGTATTATACCCTTTGGCGGCGCCAATAAAATCGGGGAAATTCTACCCAATCGGGTAAATACTCCCCACTTCAGGTTTTATCAAAAATTATTTTTAAAATTATAAATTATTGATTACCAATAATTTACATTACATATTTTCAAATAATCACTTTAAGGGCATACCCTTTGCATTTTCTATTGCGAACAATAAAGCTACTACCACTTGTTTGGTAATACGTAGTACAATTAAAAATGCAGTAGATGAAATACGGTAGTCTAGTTTTGGAAGAGAGCGAATTCATCGCTATTAAAAATCATCTAGAGAATAATCTTTCTATAGAAGATTATGCGCATAAAAACGCGTTAGAACTTCTAGCTCAAAATATGGCCATAGCCATGGTTTTGAATACTGCAGATATCCCTTTTGACATAGTAACTATTAATTCAACCATAAAAGTTACTGGAGCATCGGGCGTACATCAAACTTTTACCATAGTACCACCTGAGCAAAGCAATGCTAAACAGCACAAAGTTTCAGTAATCAGCAGTTTAGGTGCATCGGTAATAGGTCGCGCCGTCGGTGATAGAATTTCATTTGGGCTACCAGGTGAAATGATGTCCCTGGTCATAGAAAAAGTTATCCAACCAAACCAAGCCAACAAAATCACTCCTAAAGTTTCAACCATTTAAAAACAAATATTAATTAATTCTAAAATTATTCAGTTATGATAAAATATGCAATTGCCCTGTTATTTTCAGTAAGTATGTTAACCGCTCAAGACAACACTTCTACACAACCAGAGGTTCGTGTTGGTGATGTTTTTGAAATAGGAAAACCCGAATCGCACAAGTACAAACACATAGATTTTCCAAGAGAAAATTTTATAATCAAACGTGGTGGTATTGCCAATTATAGGCAGGCCCATGGCGAGAAAGTTGTAGTTACCTCAGTTAAGGAAAAAAAGGATGGTACTACACAAATTAAAATTAAAAGAAATGATGGTGGTCGTTTTTTTGGTAGTCATACAGTAGTAACTGCAGACTACAAAGACGCTATCAACTCAGGCGAATTACAAGTCCTTTAATTTTTTTTTTAGTTGGTTGATGTAATCCACTTGGCTTCTATAAATAGGTTGGCTGATTTATTAAGAAAACACCAAGTGGATTCCTATTAACGTAAAATGTACAATCATAATATAAACTCTATAAAACTTATGTTCTCAAAATTAAAAACACAGCAAAGAATGCATGCCATCTTTATTTTAGGCATCACTTTTTTGTTGGTTTTGGGTTCAAATAGATTGTACCAAAGACATTTTACTACGTTGCAAACAACGGTAAATACTGTGTATGAAGATAGGGTTAAGGTTCAAGATTTTATTTATCAGCTAAATAACATTTTCCATGAAAAAGAACTAAGACTTACAGCTCATGATTTTATTTTAAACCAAGAAGAAAATAAAAAAGTAGAAAATCTATTGAATGAAGTGGCACTTACAGAACTGACCGCTACCGAATATAATACCTTAAATACCCTGACCGACAAATTTAAAAAGCTAAGAATATTGGAAGATAAAGAGCTACAATCCAATAACGGTATTCAAAGCAGCATAAGGTCAACCTCATTAAAAACTCTTTCCGAAATAGATGATAATTTAAATATACTAGCAAAAATACAATTAGAAGAAAGCAAACAACTCACTCAACTTTCCAATAAAACTTTAGACAACAATATTCTAATGTCCAAACTGGCATTTGCCCTATTAGTACTTATTGGCATTACCCTTTTGGCGTTAATTTTTTATCCTTTTAAACCTCAGACGGTTTTAGAATAACAAACAACAGTAAGAACACTTTAATACATCATAATATGAGCTCGATGAAAAATTATATGCGCAGCATATGCTCCACTTGTACACACCATTCTTATTGTTCGATCACAAAAGATAAATATAACATTCATTCGTGCAGTGAATATGTTCATTTTATGGATTTCACCAACAAACCCATTACCGTGATATCCAATGAAATGTCTAGCAGTGAATTAAATAATGAATTAGTATTAAACTACATATAATGATAGCAAAAGTAGCTCCAAAAAAAGCACCCAAACAAGGTATGCTAGAGAATGTAATGCGACAGTTTGATAATGCCGCAGACATTATTGACCTTAATAAGAACATTAGAAAAATTCTTGAGGTTACCAACAATGAGTTTGTTGTTCATTTTCCTGTACGAATGGACAATGGTGAAGTTGAGATCTTTACCGGTTACCGAGTGCAACATAACAACTCTCTTGGCCCATACAAAGGTGGGCTACGTTACCACCCAACAGTAGATATAGATGCTGCCAAGGCTTTAGCAATGTGGATGACCTGGAAAACTTCTTTAGCAGGTTTGCCTTATGGTGGAGCCAAAGGAGGAATACAGTTAGACCCCACGAAATATACAGATTCCGAATTGGAACGTATTACCAGAAGATTCACCTATGCCTTAGGCGACAATATTGGACCTGAGTTAGATATTCCTGCTCCAGACGTGAATACCAATTCGCAAACCATGGCATGGATACTTGATACCTACATGTCTACAAAATCACCGGCGGAACGCTCCACCAATATGCATGTAGTTACCGGTAAACCAATTGGTGCAGGCGGTTCTAAAGGAAGGGATAGAGCTACGGGCTACGGTGTTTTTCTAACTATAAAATTCTGGGCAAAAAATAACAACATTGCCCTAAAGGACAAAAAATTCATTGTTCAAGGTTTTGGTAACGTAGGGTACTGGGCTGCGTATTTCTTAGAAAAAGAAGGCGCTATCTTAACTGCCGTACAAGACGCATATGGCTGTATTACCAATGAAGAAGGTATAAACGTAGACCAATTGCTGGCCTATAGCCAAGGTAACAAGGGAAGTATTTTAGGTTTCTCTAAAGCAAGAACCATTGATAGCGCAGACTTTTTCTCGTTAGATTGTGATATATGTATTCCTGCCGCATTGGGCAACCAGATAACGGCAAAGAACGCCAATAAGATTAAAGCGTATTTAATTGCTGAAGGTGCAAATGGACCGACCGATGTAGACGCCGAAAACATACTACTAAAAAAAGGGATTGAAATTATACCTGATATACTTTGCAATTCTGGCGGTGTAATAGGTAGTTATTTTGAGTGGCTACAGAACCGTAATGGCGAAATATGGTCGTTAGACGAGGTTATGGAGAAATTAGAAAAGAAAATGTCAGCCTCTTTTACCACGGTTGTCGAGACCTCTAAAAAGCGAAATGTGGATATGCGTACCGCCGCATTCATCATTGCTATTGAAAGATTGGAAGAAGCTTATGTACAACGAGGTATTTTTCCTTGATATACATAGTTGATCAACGAACAATAAAAAATTTTAATACGTATTACTGCCACAACGAGCGTGGTCGAAATTATTTGAAATAAGCTAGCCAATGTTCTCGGCTGCGCTTAGAATGGCAATGGACAAGCTATTAAAATTAAATGTACAACCATAAAACACAGCATATGAAGTACGGAAATCTGGTTATAGAAAAAAAAGAATTTGTAGTACTTAAAAGATTAATGAACCTATCTGGGTATTACAAAGATGACACCTTGCGTAAATCTGTTAAAAAGCTGGCATCAGAACTAGAAACTGCTATTATTTTAGACGCTAACGATATGCATGAAGATGTAATACGGCTAAATACCATGGTCACCATAGTTTCTGATAGCGGTTGGAACAAAAAGTTTAAACTGGTAATGCCTACGGACAGCGATATTAAACACAATAAAATCTCAATTCTTACACCAATGGGTGCAGCAGTTATGGGATATAGTGAAGGTGATACCGTTCAATGGGAATTTCCAGTCGGGGAACAAAAACTTACTATTGAAAAAGTGGAGCAAGAAAACGAACATATTAACCTGAATATGGCATTATGACTACAACAAACCATTTTATGTTGATAGACAAAATTTAAACATTATGATTGCCTAAGACAAGTATACTAATC
The DNA here is from genome assembly GCF_002700155.1 of Maribacter sp. 6B07. Taxonomy (NCBI): domain Bacteria; kingdom Pseudomonadati; phylum Bacteroidota; class Flavobacteriia; order Flavobacteriales; family Flavobacteriaceae; genus Maribacter; species Maribacter sp. 6B07. The sequence continues at coordinate 46,317 of NZ_PDUT01000001.1, forward strand.
ATGTATTGAATTTAATAAAAAAATATTAACAATAACTAAAACGTACAGTATGGAAAGTAGTATATTAATACCCACAGATTTCTCAAAAAATTCATGGAATGCCATGCTTTACGCCATAAAGCTGTTTGAAGATAGAAAGTGTAGCTTTTACATATTGCATGCCTATGCCAAAGAAACATATGGTCTTGATAGTTTAAGCCTTCTTGATCCAGATGAAGCGTTCAATAAAACATCAGAAAACAATTCTAAAAAAGGTTTAAGAGAAACCATTGCCAGATTACATAGCTTAAACAAAAATACCAAGCATAGTTTCTATGCCGTATCTGAGTCTATGTCACTTTTAAGTGCAGTCAAAAACCTGAACAAGAAGATACAATTTGATTTACTTGTATTGGGAGCTAAAGGCTCGGCAAACAAAAACGAAGCAGCATATGGTCAACATACCTTGGAAATTTTAAAGAACGTAAAGGAAAATCCAATATTAATTGTTCCCGGCAATGTAGATTTCAATCAACCCAAAGAAATTGTATTGACCACTAATTTTAATACGAACATTAAAAAATCTGAAATTGAATATTTGGTTACTATTGCCAAACTAAGCAACGCAAGCATACAAGTACTTAGTTTAGAACAGCCGAGCAACCTAAGTTTTGGTCAAAAGAGGAACAAAGTAAAATTACGTAATCAGCTAAAAGACGTAGCCCATAGCTTTAACACCTTGCGCAATGTTAAAATGGCTATTGCATTAAATTGTTTTGTTGCTATAAGGCATTCAAATATGATCAGTTATGTAGACAAAAAACCGTCATTTTGGGAAAGATTTAGTTTTGGGAGACTATCATTGAACAACCTGGGCTATTATGCAGAAGTACCCGTACTGGCCATACATAGTAAATAATAAAATTACCTTAACAGTTTAACTTGTTGCTTTCACAAATAGTACCTTTGTAAGGTTGAAAGAACATGATAAATGAACGACGATTTTCATAAAATACTCTTTAATTATCTTACAGAAGCTGGACTAAGCACTACTACCGCATCATATCTGAATTTAGCCATATTATTAATTGTTGCATTAGTGTTGGCTTGGTTTTTGGATCTTTTGATCTGGAAAGTTCTACGTTCAGTTTCATTAAGGCTAGCAAGAAAATCAAAAACCAATTTCGATAATTTTTTGGTAGCCAATAGGGTGCCCAGATACTTGGCTCATATTGTTCCGTTAAGCATATTAATAGAATTTGTACCCTTTGCCTTTATTGGTTTTGACTATGCCGCAGAAATTGTATTAAAGTTTTTACATGTACTTTTTGTAGTGCTTGCATTGTATGTAGTTAAAAGTGTTTTTACCAGTATTAATGATTATTTAAAGACCAAGCCAAGGTTTAGAGATAAGCCTATGGGCAGTTACATACAGGTATTTATGATTTTTGCCTGGATCGTAGGCATCTTCACTATTTTCGCCATTATCACCGAAATTCAAGTTTGGAAGTTCTTTACCGCACTGGGTGCCGGCTCAGCCGTTATTCTACTTATTTTTAAAGATTCCATACTGGGGTTGGTCGCCAGTATACAAGTAAGTATCAATGATATGGTGCGTATTGGCGACTGGATCAGTTTTGATAAGTTTGGTGCAGATGGCGATGTTATAGAAATATCATTGGCGACGGTAAAGGTTCAGAATTTTGATAAAACAATTACGACCATTCCTACCTATGCCTTGATATCAGATTCTTTCAAGAACTGGCGTGGTATGCAAGATTCTGGCGGAAGACGAATTAAGCGCGCATTGATCATAAGTCAAAAAAGTATACGTTTTCTTTCTGAAACAGATCTGGAGGAATTTGAAAAAATACAATTAATAGCGCCATACCTTAAAACCAGAAACAAGCAGATCAATTCTTACAACACCTCTAACAACATCAATAAAGACCTTGCCATTAACGGTAGAAATTTGACCAATATAGGAGTGTTCAGGAAATATGTGAACGATTATTTAGAAACCCACTCTGCCATAAATAAGGGAATGACCTTAATGGTTCGTCAATTACCACCTACGCCACAAGGCATACCCATAGAAATATATGCATTTAGCTCAGATAAACGTTGGGAAAACTATGAGTATGTTATGGCAGATATCTTTGACCATTTACTGGCCGCACTACCCTATTTTCATTTACAGGTTTATGAAATTCCCGTTTCTATTTCTGCCGTTGAAAATTAATTTTCGCTGATCCATAGCTTCGTACTTTTATCTCATCTATGCTATTGATTTTCAAAGATTATAGTATCTTTCTTACCAGATTAATTATTGAAATCTCGGTGTTATTAATTAGATTAAAAGCAACAAAAAATAAACTTAGGATGGTTGTAACTTATCAATCGTTCTTTTTTTTTCTAAAACTTCTCAAAACAAATAATAGCTAGCAATGAATCCGAAAATATTTGAACCACAACAGAATTTAAAGGAATGGGTTCAATGTTACTGGACATTAGAAAGTGCTATTGAAGACACACCTGTAAAAAATACTATAATACCCGATGGTACAATGAAACTAATTTTTCATTACGGAGATACCTATAGACATCACCCAAATTCAAAAGAAAGTTTCATATTACCTAAATGTTTCTTAATTGGGCAATTAACACAACCGTATATTGTAGAACCACTAGGTGTTACCGGTACTTTTGTAGTTAGATTTCAGCCAAACGGATTTTTCCCTTTTGCAGACATCAATATTAAAGAAATACAAAATACTGCAGTGCCGTTAAATGTATTGTTTGACAAGGAAGGCGAAATACTTGGAAACCAAATTCTAGAAGCCCACTCTACTGCAGAACGAATAGCGCTAATAGAAACCTTTTTACTTGACCGATTAATAGATAAAAAAAATATTGACCATATTGTAAAATCTACTATTGAGACCATTTTAGAGGCCAATGGACAATTTTCTGTGAATGAACTTTCAAAACAAAATAACATTCATAGAAGACAGTTGGTCAGAAAATTTTCATCTACCATTGGGTTGAGTCCCAAACAACTTTCCAAAACTATTAGAATTCAGAATACTTTAAAAAAATTATTAACTGAAGAAGTTACGAGTCTTACCGATTTGGCTTATGAAAACGAATATTTTGACCAAGCACATTTCATTAAAGATTTTAAAGAATTTACAGGGCTTACCCCTAAAGAGTTTTATGGGGATGATTTAAAAATGTCCATGATTTTTGACAACAAAAAGTAAGCTTGTCCCATTTTTACAATTTTATATTTTAAAGTAAAGGCATTTTTGTTGTGCAATAAAGCAACAAAATATAAAAGAAATTAAAATGACAAACGTAAATCCTGTAAACTGGTTTGATATCCATGTTTCAAACTTACAAAGTGCCAAAGAGTTCTATGAAACAGTTTTTAATATTAAACTTATTGATTTTCCTATTGAATTTGGCAAGCAATCTGGTTTTCCATTTGACCCAAAAGGTTTAAATATTACTGGGGCATTGGTAGAAAAAGAAGATTTTATAGCAAGCAGTAACAATACTGTTGTCTATTTTGAATCTAAAGACTGTACTACTGAAGAGAATTTAGTAGCACAAGCAGGCGGAAAAATTATAAGACCAAAAATGTCTATTGGCGAATTTGGTTTTGTATCCATTTTAATGGATAGAGATGGTAATACTATAGGGTTGCACTCCATGAAATAACATAGAGGGCATAAAGACAAACTTTTGAAAATTAGAATAGCAGTTTCTACAATCTGCTATTCTATTAAACTTTCCTTTTTTCAAATGAATGTAAATCTCCTAAACAACCTATTCTAAGGCCGTTTAGATAGAGCATCTACACCCATAATGATCTAACAGAAAAGAAATTTACATAAAACACACTCATAAAAAACTAGACAGGTATCTAAAACCCAATGATTACACTTACTTCATAAGGTGAAAATTCATATTATTACTATTTAACAATAACAGAAAAGAGATAGTTTTTCTCGTATTATCTAAACCTGTTTTTTGCTTTGAACAATCTCATTTTTTTTTATAAGATGTGCAGCTAATTGTCAAAATTTTGCTTTTCGCTAATCAATTATACTAAAAAAGATAAATGCGATTTAAAATATCAAAACAAACTTAAGATCAACTCAACCATTTAACGCAAAATGAAAAGAAGAAAGTTTTTTGAAAAATCTGTGAAAGCAACTCTAGGCGCAAGTGTTATACCATTAACCGGATATTCAAACGACCCAGAAAAAGCAAATAGTACAGACCTAACATCAGAAAAGCCTTTTGGTAATACGGACCCCAATCAATGGCACCAAATGGGTACCGGCAAAAAGCCAAGACCGGACAGACGAAAAACAGAAACCTATGACGTTGCAGTTATTGGTGGCGGAGCTGCAGGCATGTGTGCCGCCATAGCAGCTGCAAGAAATGGTTCTAAAGTAGTTTTAATTCAAGACCGCCCTGTATTAGGCGGTAACTCTTCAAGCGAAATCCGTGTTCACCTCAACGGGGTAAATCACTTAAGAAACGGTTTGCCTGAACGAGAAACCGGTATCATTGAAGAAATACTATTACACAATCGCTTTCATAACCCACAAGACTCCTACCCTGTTTGGGACCATATTTTGTATGACTTTATCACCAAGGAAGAAAACCTTGATCTAAAACTGAATACCACGGCAATTAGAGCCATAATATCAGACGACGGAAAAATTGAAGCCGCTTATTGTTGGCAATTGACCACTGAAACTGAATTTACCATAGAGGCATCTATCTTTATAGATTGCTCAGGTGATGGCTTATTGGGTGCTACCGCTGGCGCACTATACAGAACCGGTAGGGAAGCTTCTTCTGAATTTAATGAGAAATATGCGCCCAAAGAGGCAGATGGTTGGCAAATGGGCTCTACCGTGCTTTTAGGTTCAAAAGACATGGGTAGACCTATGCCTTTTGAACCGCCACATTTCACCCTTAAATATGACGCGGAAAAATCTCATAAAGGAAGACAGTTAAAACCTTTTGAATTAGGTTTTTGGTGGGTAGAGTTAGGTAGTGATGAAGATATTATTGGTGAATTCGAAGATAATAAACATAAACTTTTAGGATATGCCTACGGCGTTTGGGACTATATGAAAAACTCAGGTAAATTTCCTGAAACAGAAAACTATGCTTTAGATTGGGTTTCTTCATTACCCGGCAAAAGAGAAAGCCGCAGATTTATTGGCGATTATATTCTTAGCGAACCAGATTTATTAAAGAACAAACAATTTGAAGATGCAGTGGCATTTGGCGGTTGGTCCTTAGATGAACACAACCCTGGCGGAATTGAGAACCTTAACGAACCGCCCAGTTATTTTCACGAAGATTTTGAAGAGCCGTACCAAATACCATTTCGTTCCCTGTATTCTAAAAATGTACCTAATCTTTTATTTGCAGGTAGAAATATAAGTCAGACACATATAGCCTTATCATCTTCCCGTATAATGGCTACATGTGCGCTTGAAGGGCAAGCAGTAGGTACGGCGGCAGCCTTGTGTGTAAAAAAGAAAGTATTACCACGTAAATTGGGAAAAACGTATATTGAAGAATTGCAAGAACAATTAATTAGGGACGATGCATTTATTCCAAACAAACCTGCAAATGACAGCACAGATCTGGTTAAACGAGCAGCATTGATATTTGGCTCTAGTACATCTTCTGGCGATGCAAAATTATTGAACGATGGTTGGTCAAGAGATTACAATGACAATCCACATCATTGGCAATCTGACGGACTGCCTGCGCATGTTCAAATTGAATGGGATGACCGTATAAATATCTCTCAGCTTGAATTAAAATGTGATACCAATGTAAAACGAAACTTGATGCTACGCAGAGATAGTTTAGAAAATGATGTGTATACCACAAAAGTTCCTAAAGAACTATTACGATCCTTGGATATAGAAGCTCGCATGGATGGCAATTGGGTTAAAATAGGCAGTATAGATAAAAACAAAACCCGTTTAATCAAATTTAATTTTGAAACCATAGAAACCACTGCCGTCCGTATTAATTTAAAAAGTACCTATGGCGCAGATCATGCCAAATTATTTGAAGTAAGATGTTATAGTTAACTTGGATATAACATATGAAGCACATCATCTATTTCGCCTTATCTTTTTGCCTTTTTCCATGGGTCAGCTTTATTTCTACAGATGAAATAAAGCATACATTACATGTTATACATAAAGGCATCAGTTTAACCGAACCGGTAGCCTGCACATTGGTGGAAATAACTAATGAAAAGGCATTACCTCATGAGTTTTACATGGATGTAGAATCTGTAGTATGTGGCGATAATCAATGTAAGATAGATGTGGTTCGCATTTATTGGGATGAATTAGGACATTTTAACAAGCTTGTGTTACCTGATGACGTTTCATTGGAAAAATCCGAAGGAAAAAGCTTTACCAATGCCGATTATAAAAAACTACATGAAATATTAAAGAATGAAAACTCTGCCCTAAAAAATGTATATAAAGATGAAATTGTAGGTACGGTGGGCAGTGAGGGCGTAGATGCAATGTCTGGTGAGACTATTTTACTAGAAAAATCGACTTATGTAAAAGGAGCGGTCTGGACCTGCTACTCCCTATGGCATTGGGCACACGGAGATGTAAAGCAGCACATTAGGGATATTACCGGAAATTCATATTCAAAAAGCAAATTGCAGTCTTTCTTACAAAAAGATAATTATCAACTATTTGCAATAGAACAATTGATCAGAAAGAAAGATTTTTCTAAGAAAACGGTCAACGCCATAATAAATGCCATTAAAACAAACCCTCAGCTATTGAGAACCAGTATGCGGTATTGGAATAGTGCTCCCGGCGATATTTATCAATACGGTGCCCAACAATTATTACCTGCTGTTAACTCTACCAATCGTGTCTTATACCTAACCGATATTTTGCAAACTGAACAAAAATTAAACACTGCTTTTATCAATGCAACAAACCCTTTGATTGCCAAATTCAGCTATCAAGAAATTGATATATTCTTGAACATACTAAAAGAAAAAAATCTAACTACACCCAATACCATTGCTCAGTTAACAGCACTTTTGAGAGCAGATGATTTTTTAATTTCCCGTAGGGTGTATTACTTTTTAAAGACACAAGAATTGTCCGCAGATGATAAATTAAAAATTGAAGACTTTTATCAACAATGGAAGCATAAACTTTAAAAAAGTAATTTTAAAGGTCTGTTTAGAACAAACTAAAACACTAAATAATAACAAGTTACATTTAACTTAATATTTTCATTTAATAAATAACGTCGTTTTATATTTATAGCAAACCAGACCATTGCCTAAATATATATTCATCTTAATTGCTATTTCTCTAACTTCTTTCTACGGATATGGACAAGATAACACTGTAATTTTAAAAGGAACGGTGTCCAATGCCAAAAACGATGTATCTAATGTACTTATCGTTAATTTAAACACCCAACAATCAACCATTACCGACACTTTTGGTCTTTTCAGCATTGAAGTTAGATTAAAAGATTCACTGCGTATTTCTGCCGTACAATATCTTCCCAAAGAAATTATCATCAATGAATCTTACCTAAATAGCAGTTTTGTAACTATTCACCTAATTGAAAATATAATAGACCTTAAAGAAGTTACGGTTACACCCTATAATTTAACGGGCGAATTGGATCGTGATATAGATAGACTTGACGTAAAGCCCACAATAACATCATACACTTTAGGATTACAAAATGCGGATGTCACCAAAATGACCCAAAGCGAAAGGCTGTTACAAGAAGCTGATAGAGGAAAATATGTTAGTCTACAAACAATGGATGAATATGGAAAATTAAACGAGATATTGAGTTACGTAGGTATAACTGTAAAGATCAACACCCATAAAATCATGAACAGGGTTTCTGGTAGAACCAAGTCTTTGGAAGAAATGGTGGAACGTGATGAAAAAAAGCAATTTGAAAAGGAAATCATTGATAAATTTTCAAAACAGATCATGAGTGTAAATTTTAAGATCCCGGTAAGCAATATTGAAGGCTTTCTCACCTATTGCCTTTCGCAACCTGATTTTATAGAGTTAAAAAACGCAGGTAACACCATTGAAATATGGGAATATTTAAAGGGTAAAAGCATTGATTATAAAACAACAGAAGAATTCGAAAATTAGAATCTGCCATAAAAAACAATGAATTTTCTGCTAGAAAAATGCTATAGTAATCTTAAATATCAATCTATATTTCTAAAAATACCGATAACTTTAAACAAGCTAAAATAACCAACACATTAAAAATGAATATTAATCTTTTTAAAATTATCTTACCTTTTCTAGTTTTATTATCAGTTTATAGTTGTGGAGAAAATAAACCAAAAAACAAAACCGATGAAAGCACAACCGTTTTAGCGGCGAAAGCATATACGGGCACCGCAAGCATTACCCAGGGTATTGCCACTACCCTGCTAGAAGATATTTACGAATGTGATCGTGGTAGAAAAACAGATGTTGGTGAAATTACTTCTATAGATGGAAAAAAATGGACCGTGCCAGCAGAAACCAACTACACTAATGAAAATTTTCCGTTTGCCGTAGATCTATACAACGCGTGCGAAGGAAAAAATTATAATACTGCTCAAGAAGCTATGTCTCATTACAATGATTTGGATATTGTTGAAATAGATAATGATGGGGAAGTTTTTACCGCATATATCTTTGCCGACAATTATTTTGAAATGTATGTCAATGGTAAACCCGTAGGCAAGGATAAAGTTCCGTTCACGCAATTCAATTCAAGCGTTATTAAATTTAAAGTACATAGACCATTTACCGTTGCCATGAAATTGGTAGATTGGGAAGAGCACCTTGGTATTGGTTGTGAAGAAAATAGGGGAAAATCCTTTCATGCAGGTGATGGCGGTATGGTGGCTGTCATTAAAAATAAAAAAGAAGAAACAATTGCCATTACGAACAAAGACTGGAAAGCACAAACATTTTATACGGCTCCTATCATAGATTTAAATTGTACTTCTGAAGATGGTGCATATAGATATTCTAAAAACTGTAATACCAATGGCGGAAATGACGGCAGCAAATTTTACGCCTTACATTGGCAAATACCAGAAGGATGGATGCATACCAATTTCGATGACTCTGATTGGCAAGATGCATCAACATACACAAATGAGACCATTGGTGTGGACAATAAACCTTCGTATACTAATTTCACCACGCTATTTGATGACCCCAATATGGATGCCCAATTTATTTGGACTACCAATGTCATTTTAGATAATGAAGTTCTTGTTAGACACACCATAGAATAAACATTTTAGTACTTAAAATAACCAATATCTTGCAGTTCAATATCTCATTGAGCAAAAATTATACTATGCGAAAAGAACTTAATATCCATGAATGGTCTAGAAAAGAACACTTTAATTTTTTTTCAAAATTCAGTGAACCGTTCTATGGCATTACCGCTAAAATAGATTGTTCAACTGCCTACAAAAAATCAAAAGAAAACGGATACTCCTTTTTCATGTATTATTTGCATAAGTCATTAAAAGCCGCAAATAGTATTACGGCATTTAAATACCGTATTGAGGGAGATAAGGTTTATGAATACGATGTAATAAATGCATCGCCCACTATTAACAGATCAAATGGAACTTTTGGGTTTTCCTACGTTGATTATCATGAAGATTTTAATACTTTTTGCGAACTGGCAGCACCTAGAATTGAAGAAGTAAAAAACTCCAAAAGTTTAATGCCAGCTTTATCGGGAGAAAATGTAATTCATTTTTCATCATTACCTTGGATAGATTTCACATCACTTTCCCATGCCAGGCATTATGATTTTCCGGACAGCTGCCCAAAAATTAGTTTTGGTAAAATGACTACAATAGATGGCATGCAAAAAATGCCCGTATCGGTTCATGTTCATCATGGTTTGGCAGATGGTCTACATGTTGGTCAATTCTTTGAAAAACTACAGGAACTTATGGATTTTGATAATTATTATTAAACCTATTTTCTAAATACACTGTTTATAAACTTGAAGTCAATTTCATCATATTGACACTTAAAGAATACAACCATCGTAACTGTTCCCAAATCAGTTGTTCTTCTTGGTGGTTTCTTTTGTATTTATGTGAATCGTCTGCACTTAAATTCACCTCTTCAGATTGAAATTTGGGCAGTTGTTTCTCAAACGATATTACCTCATCTAAATTTATAACTTGTTTATCCGCAGCATCAATAGATAACATTTTCAATACCGATTCTAAGTTCTCATCGATCTTAGTAATAATATTGTTTAAACGTTCAGAAGCCTCTGTAGTTGTATGGTGCTGTATATAAATACTCCATGATGCCAAAGAGGATAAGAAATTATGGTTTAGCTCTACCAATTGATAAATTTCATTTAAGTTCTTCTGCTTGGAATGCGGTTCTTGCGTCATTCTTTGAAAAGCAGAACTAAGATTGGAAGTCTCTAAAAATGCATTTTTGCGTGCCAATCTATAACTTGTAGGTACATTGCCTTTATGAATATAAAAATTTGCAATCTCAGAGAGATATGTCCTATTCGCCTCCACACTTTTGACAACATCTTTACGTATCTCTTGAAAACTCCAACTAGGCCATAAAAACAAAAAACCTAGGTACGAGAGCACAGCCCCCAAAAGGGTATCTAAAATACGGTATTGTATTACGGTCATTACGTCCGGTTGAAGAATACCGTAAATAAAAACAATACTGAGTGTTACGTATATTGCCGATGCCTTATAATTCTTTTGAAGCATAGATAAGGCTATTACAAAAGAGATGAGCGCCAAAATCGCATATACATAAACATCTTGTACCAAAAACACAATGACAGTGGCTATGAGTCCGCCAATGATTGTTCCTACAGTTCTATCTTTGGAGCGTGCTTTGGTTAAACCGTAATTAGGTCTCATTATTAAAATAATGGTCAATAAGATCCAATACGCATTCTGAAAAGAAAATAGGTTACCCAAAACAAAACCGATCATTAAGGTAATTGCCATGCGCAACGAATGCCTAAAAATGGTAGATCTAAAGCTTAGGTTACGCAACAAAATACGCGGACTATAATCTTGGGAAATTAAAAAGTGTTTTAATATTTCTTTATCTATAAACTCTTCAGACGCAACATCATGATCACTTAATAACCACTTGATTCTTTTAATTTTATCGAACTGTTTTTCTTGGTACTCCAGAAAATTCTGAAACATGATAAAAGCTTCATAGGCCTGTGCATCTTTTATGTCCCCTAATTCTTGAATCTTGTTATCCAAGTCATTAAACAGAGTTTTCAGCTTATTGTGCTTGGGAATTCTTGTTGGCTTATTTCCAATAACAGCAATCATCTGTAACTGTTCCGCCATTTCTGAAATAATATGTTGAAACAGTTTTGCAAACTCAGGATAACCTTGAAATTGCTCATCCATTTTTAGATAATTAACAGGGTTTGCACCAGCATTTTCCAACATTTCTATCAATTGAGCCAAAACCAAAACCCGTTTTCCGTTATATACCGATATACCAGAATTCTTACGTGAAAGAATAAGTATTTCACGTAACGTGTTGTGCTGTTCAGTTAATTCGCTCTGTAGTAAAAAAAGACTTTTTTTGAGTTTTTTCCTATTGGCTTTTTTACCTATTAATTTACCTCTCTTTTTTAATAGCTTACCGGTATTCCCAATGGTTTCATATAAAACTTCCTCGGTCTGCCCTTTTGGGTTTATCTTATACCATAAAAGGGACAGGGCCAAATACCACATACCTCCAAGACCTACCAATAAAGAGAATTCATAAATTTTTAACTGGTCTGGTGTATGCGCAAAACTGATGACCAATGCCAAAAGACCGGAAAAACTAATAAGAGAAGCCCTAAATCCGTAGGCGGAAATCATGGAAATTGCAAAGCTGACCACACCTAAGATTATCACTGACAACCATGGAGAATAATGCAAATAACCCCCTATAAAACTAACGACCATTACCAAAGCGGCAGAAAATAATATGCCATATACCTTGTGTTTTAAACTACCATGAACATCACTTGGGTTACACCAAAAAGCACCAAAACAAATAGCCACACCTATTTCTGAATACCCCGTAGAAATACCTATGGCCAGTGGTGTAATTACGGCAATTACAGTCAATACCGACTTGGTAAAATGAGTGCTACCCAAAAATTGGAATAGCTTTTTAAATGTATCTAAAATAAAAACTTGAATCTTGCTCAACACCTATTAAATCAAGTACAAAGATAGACTATGAAAAGAAGTTTCTTTCAAAAACACCTTTAAGAAATACACATTTGGACATTGGTAATCATATTAAATATCATCACAACGATTAAGCTCATTATACAATCATGTAAGTATTATATTACTAATATTTTGAATTATCGCTTTCTAATGTAATCTTCATCTGCTATATTTAGTACTTTTAATTGACTTTGATGCTTATATAAACTTTGGAGAAAAAAACCAACACCCTCTTAATATTAGCTTTAATCGTAGGGCTAGCTTTTCATGGTTCTGCCATTTTTTTTACTCTAGAGTCTACCTACGATGCATTGATCCACCTATTTTTTGCTGACCATTATGCCAATAGCTGGTTTGATCCTTGGGAGTATAGGTGGTATACCGGTTTTACAGTACAATCTTACCCACCGTTAGTTCATCAATTAATTGGAATTCTCTCATACATTGGCGGACTCAAATTTGGCATGTATGCTGTGGCACTCATAGCCATTGTGCTCTTTATTACCGGTGCCTATAGGTATACCCTTCTTATGACAGGGAGCAGAAGAATTGCCGGCTACGGTGCCGTAATGGCCGTATTTTCATCAACATTTGTAGAAACTTTGCACATTTTTGGGCAACTTCCAAGCGTTTCTGCATTGTCGATATTATTACATGCAATGACCGAAATTTACCTTTGGATAAAAACGGGTAAAACAAGATATTTTATAACCTCGGCCACCATGCTTGCGGTTACGGTAACCTCACATCATGTTACCCCTTTGTTCGGCATGGTATTCTTTATAGCTCCATTAATGGGTATGGCTGTTATGGATGCTGCAAGAGAAAAAGTAAACTCTTATAAAGCGCTTACCTTTAAAGTTTTTTGGGGAACCACTTTACAGCATTTTTGGCGTATAGCCAAGTTTGGCGGTACCGCAATTTTTTTACTGGTTTTCTGTATTTTCCCTTATTGGTACAACTCTAAAAGAAACCCCATTACCCAAGTTGCCATACCACATGGATCTAGGGATAATTTCTTAGAGGTAACCTCATCTGGACTGGTATTTTTTATTATTCCTTGGGGTGTATTTCTATTTATACTCCCTTATTTCTTTTACAGATATTTTAGTAAAAGATATGTATTCTTCGGATTGTCATTTGCCCTTTTGACTATTCTGGGAACCGGCGGTACTACGCCTATTCCGTTAATGATGTTAGGTGAAACTGCATTTAATATTCTTACCCTAGATAGATTTACATTATGGGCTACTATTATGGCATTGCCCATATTTGCAGAATTTGCCTACCGTATGGTAGAAGGTGACCTTAAGGTACTTATACAATCTAAATTTGGTGGTGTATACCATAGGGTCTTAGGTGGTCTCATTGCAGGCGGAATGCTATTCATGGTGCTCTTTACCATGACCTTGGGGTATTTTAGACCTTCGCAACCCGCTAAAATTAAAATGTTGCCCATTGTCAACTTTTTGGGTGCAGATTCGCATGACTCATGGCGATATCTACCACTGGGCTTTGGTGATCAAATGGCATGGTTATCTGCCCAGAGCGGAGCCATGACGGTAGATGGCAACTACCATTCCGCAAGGCGATTGCCCGAATTGACTACAAGGGCCATTGAAAGAATTGAGAACTCTAAATTTAGAGGTGTAGAAGGTATAGGTTCTTTACAACAGTTTTTGACCGTACCCGAGAAATACAACTTAAAGTATATATTCTCCAATGATAAGTTCTATGACCCCATACTCTATTATTGCGGTTGGCAGCGCTTACAACAATTAGAAAATGGAATCATGGTTTGGGAAAAACTTAATGTTGCACCCATACCCCAAATTATGCCCAAACAAGATGTACCTACCATTATGAAGATCATGTGGGGCGTAATACCGTTAACCACCGTGCTCATTGCTATATTTGTAAATATCCAAATGATATGGGTTAGACTTTTAAAATCCAGAAAGACACCGGTACATTCTTTCATGAAATTAGAATTGCCGTACAACAGATTTCCTCCTAAATTATTAACCTTTTCTCATTGGTGGGCATTGCTGATACTTATCTGCTTAGGATATGGTATGTATATATTCTACGTGAAAAATGTTGCTCAGTTGTCACCCACTAACGTAGTAGAATCCTATTATGATGCATTGGACTTTAAAGAATTCTCTACGGCACACTCTTATATTGACCCAGAAGACCATATTGATATAGCCCAGTATATGCTAGAAGTTTCAGTTACCGATGGTATACTAAGTTCTTATGCAAAACTGGATTCCTTAGGCATTGAAATTTACGATGAGACAGAAAATAGTGCAAAGGCCAAAGTAGCTACAAGATGGATTACCCCTTTGGAAAATGTTTTCAATAATGATTATCATGAATTGGTAAAACGTAAGAACAAATGGTACATTAAATCTGTTAAGGTGGATAATGATATTCCGCCAGACCAATTATTTACAGCTAACGGCACAACCTATTACAACCATGGTAGACGAAAGATTACCACACAAGAAACCTACCATGAAGATGTTCTAAAACAACCCGTATTAGAAATTTTATCTGCCAAATTGGTAAAATACAAGGGGCAATACAGTGTAATTGGAGAGCTACAAAATGTAGATAATACACCCGCAGATGTAGTAATAAAAGCAACATTATACAATGATAATGATAAAGAACTGGCTAATTATAACGCCAAACATCAAATTAAGCATAAGCTAATGCCCAAAGAAACTACTACCTTTAAAATAAACTTTGAGGGTATAGCATGGTCGTCTACAAAAGACACCTTACCCCCTACTTTTGATCCAGACCAATTTACGCCGGTCAGTTTTGAAGAACAACCGACCAAGTTTAATTTACAGTCTGCTGGTAATACCGCAAATACCGATTTATATAAACACGTTGCATTACAAGATCTAAAATATACGGATCAGGGTTTTGAGGGTGTTTTGTTCAACTCCGGTGTACAAGAAGTTACCATACCACAATTGATCATTTCTTATTATGATGAAAATAGCGAGTTACTTTGGGTAGATCATAAATTTATAACAGAAGGGGTACGTATTCAACGTAAACAATTCTTTAATTACAAACCCTTGGCATTAGATAGTTTAGAAGTTATAAGTAGCAGTTTGGAAAATTGTTTTGTCAATGGGTTGCCCAATAAAGCTATTGCAGATAAAATTTTTCCGGACAGAAAATTGATTCATGGCAAACAGCAGAGCCAACCTTTTAATGGCAAAGGTTATGACTATGTGAAATTTGAGATTAACAGTTATATAGGTAATCCAAAATAGTATGCGCAGTACAGCCTTATACATATTAGCACTTATATTACTTGGTTGTTCAGGTAAAAAAGAAGAATACCTTACTGCATTCTCACAACCTACCGTTGAAATAGTTTCTAATGTTACTCATAGCGTTGCGGGTGATGCTATTTCATTAGTATTCAAAACGGATATTGACACAAAAAATATTAAACTACACATTAAAAATGCCTTTGGTAGTGTGCTTTTGTCCCCTGAGATATCCGAAAAAGAAAACATGGTATTCCATATTCCTAAAAACTATACCAGAATTGCCGGTCCGTGTAGATGGAAACTTCTAATGGACGGACATATGATAAAACAGGGAAAATTTGATATTGCCACGAACGCCCCAAAAGCCACTTATATAGAATCGTATTTTGGTCCTCGCAGTGTTACGGCTGGCTACAATGATTACTCTATGTTGACCATTGCCCCTACAGACGCTTTTGACAACCCATTAGACGATGGCACTAAGGTCACCGTAAAATACCAGTTTCAGGATAATATCGATGCGGTTGAAATTGAAACTGAGAGTTTTTTCGCATTTTATAATGTTAGGTCAACTTTAAAATCAGGCAGAATATTAGTTACGGCCGAGTGTAACGGTACAACCTCTAAAGAACTTGCCACAATAGTTTACCCAAATAATGCAACAAATTTTTCCATTAGCAGTGCTAGCGCGCATAATTATGCAGATGGAAACCAGATCATCACTTTTACATCAGACATTATTAAAGACGAATATGGCAACATAGTAACCAATGGTACATTGGTAACCTTTGTAATAAAAACAGATCAAGATGCCTACCTGTATACTATAGGCACAACCATAAACGGAATTGCAGAAGCAAAAACATTACACCCGGATAAAGCGGCCGAGTGGGAAATACAAGCATTTGTAACCGGAGCAGCAGAAAGTAACACCACCAGCTTTACCTTTAACGCTGCCATTAAAGACTATCCTGTTCACTTTTCAAAAGGAAATAGAAATATAGATATTGGACCATTTGAAAGTTTTATGAAGCAGTTAATACCAGATGGTTTGCTAGTGCAATTAGACATCTATGATATGGATGATGTTTTTATTTCCTCTAAAAAAACCACTACCAAAAATGGTGTATGTAACATTTTTCTTGGTGAATATTTTTTAGCGGAAGGTAAATACAAACTTAAAATTAACGCTGCAGGTATAACCAAAGAATTTATAAAAAATATAGATGGCGATACAGTTGAATAAAACATTGTACAGAACAGTACTCATAATTACTTTTTTAGCTATCAACGGACTAGTTCTTTATGGTATTGGCGCTGCATGGGCATTTATGAATACGGGTGCAGATAAGACTTCCATGTTACATTTAGAAGTTCCCATGGAGGATGTCTACAAACCAAGTCTTGATTGGGTCAGTTTAGACAATCCCGGTAGACCTATGGAAAAACAAGCTCTGGCAGAAATCACCAATGACTATATGAACGCATGGCACGTGAGAAACATAGCCTATAAGAAAAATGACCGATATGGAATAGAGGATTTTTATACCGATAGCGCAAGGGTAAGGCTTTATGATAATATAGACCTCAACAAAAAAAACAATCATTGGTACAAACGCACTACCCTAAACCACAACTCTGCTTTAGACTTTTATACGGCAGATGGTACCATGGTCGTTTTTAAAGACTTTAACGTTGAAGAATACCAAGAAATCTATGAAGGAGAAACTTTATTGTTGACCGAAAGAGATACCACCAGCTATCAAGTAATGATGCTTTTGGAGGATGGTTTTTGGCGGATAAGACATTTAAAGGAAATTCCCTCACCGGTTGATACAATACCTACTGAGCCAAGAAACATTGATGACCAATTAAAGAAAATCAACCAGATCAAAGGAATCAACTACTACCCTAAAGATTCGCCCTGGGATACGTTTGGCAAGAAGTTCAATGATACAATTATAGAGCAAGATTTTAAGATCATTCAAGATATGGGGCTCAACACCATTCGTATATTCATACAGTATGAAGACTTTGGCAAAAATAAAGTTGATCATAAAAAACTGCAGCTGTTAAAGACACTTTTGGACAGCGCCGAAGCCTACAATTTAGACGTTCTAATCACTTTATTCGATTTCTATGGGGATTATGATGTTTCTAACTGGACTTTAACACACAGGCACGCCCAGCAAATAGTCAATGCCGTTAAAGACCACCCTGCAGTATTAGGTTGGGATATTAAAAACGAACCAGACCTGGATTTTGAATCCCGCGGACGTTTACGGGTTCTAAACTGGTTAGAGCAAATGATCGCAAATATCAAAAAATGGGACAAAAAACATCCGGTCACTATAGGTTGGTCTACCCCAGAAGCCGGTATAGAACTTGCCGATAAAGTAGATTTTGTATCCTTTCATTATTATAAGGATATCGAAGATTTCAAAACAGCTTATGACACCTTGAATTCAGCTGTGCCCAACAAACCTAAATTACTTCAAGAGTATGGGATATCATCATACAAAGGTGCGTGGAATTTTTATAGAGGTGCAGACCAAGAAGGGCAAAAAGAATACTATAGTCAAATGCAACAGATATTGAAAGAAAACGAAGTCCCATATATGTTTTGGACATTATATGATTTTGAAAAAGTACCAAGTGCCGTGGCAGGAAGCTTTCCCTGGAAAACAAAAAAACAGCACTATTTTGGCTGTTTAGATACATTGGGCAATAAAAAACCTTCGTATTTTGAATTGGTGGAACAGATTAAAAAGGAGTGATTTTCTATTTCATTCTACACAATCATTTTCAGGTAAATGAAAACATAAAAAAAGGGCTGGTGACTAGTCAGCCCTTATAACACTAACCATATCGATTCTAATGAACCAATTTCTTCTCCATAGTCGAAATATCAATATTAAATCCGGTTTCCTTAGACTTCTGTATCGCCTTAAAGTAATCTACATACATTTGTGTAATATCGGACATCGGTAATGAGCATGCCGCTCTATAATTTTGTTTTGCCAATTGAATTCTATAACTATCATCGGTAATGATCTTTTCAATTGCATTGGCTAAAGATGATGTATCGTGCGCATCAAAAAACTCGCCTACATAACCTTCTTCTTTTACCAAAACACTTAAATCTCCTAAATCTGGTAAAGCAACGGCATTACCATAACTACCAGCCTGGTGTAGAACACCTGAACTCCCTGTAGTAGATGTGTAAGGAAAAACGGTAACCGCACTTTCCCCAAATATTTTAGGCACGTCTTCTTCCGCTACATAACCAGTAAACCTGATCTGCGGCACATGGCTATATTTCTGTTTCATTTCATCAAGATAACCTGGTGTATTAGGACTATCGGTTCCTGCAATTACAATTTCAATATCGGCATTGCTTCTAGCGCGGATTTCTTCAACGGCCTCTATAAGAATCTCTACTTTTTTATATGTTCCAAACTTACCAAAAGCCATAACCTGTTTTGGTCCTTCAGGAAGTTTAAAATCTGGCTCTGGCGGAGTTTCAAAAGCACCATGTGGAATTAAGGCCACATTCTTAACCTTGTATTTTTGCTCTAAGGTTGTTACATATTTACTTATGGTTACCGCAAGAATATCTGAAGCCAATACAAATTTGGTCAACGTAGTGCCAATAAAGTTGTATATACTTTGTAATAATTTATTTTTAGTAAAACCTGCATTTTCCAAATCTACTTGCTCAAGAATATTGTGTAACAATGATATGGTAGGTATTCCTTTAGATTTACAAATGAAGGGTAGCATTAACCCTAGTGCAGCAGGTATTTTTTTATCCCCGAACTTTAAAAATTGCAGATTAAAAAGAACGGCATCTGGCTTTGTTTGTGATATGGTCTTACTAATGCGAAATATGTTGTTGTAGTTATTAAAACTCCAACATTCTTTAACCGTAATCTTACAACCATCACCTTCAAAATTCAAGTCTTTTGGTTCATTTGTACGATCGGTAATCAGTATCAACTCGGTTACTTCTTTTTGAAGCCTAAAGTGTTTCACTAAATAATAACCATATTCTGTTAAGGTTACTTTACTGGGCGGATATGCGGTTACAATTGCTAATTTCATTGTGGTTAATTTAATAGACTAGGTTATATAAAGTGATATGAGGTATATGAAAACCCTGTTTTATTTCGCTATAATTTTTGTTTCAGTTTTGTTCTTAATGATGAAAAATAATAGTTGCGCAACCAATAATATGACCATTGCTATTATCTGCATATGTACCACAGTTTCAAGTCCACCATGGTAAAGCATGATCAATGCTACTTGTGAAAAGCCCAATAAGCCCGATAAAATTACCGGCGAGTATTGGTTAAGTGATAAAAAGTAATAAGCAAAAATATTGGAGACGGCAAACAACGAAGTTGCCAACGCATATTTCCAAAGTAGCGGAGCAATACTTAAATAGGCATCTCCAAACATTAAAGTGATGATCAAATTGGGCAGCAAATAACATACCGCCACAATGAATGCAGATAATGTTCCAATAAAAAATACATATTTAAAAAGTACGGGTGCCGTTGGTTCACCATCTTTTTGTTTTTGAATTACCGTAGGCATTAACAGCATTACAAACATCCAAGCAACAAAGTATACTACCCTACCAATTAAGGCCAGTGATGAATATAGACCTGCTTGTTTATCATCAAAATAATGCTTCACCAATAAGATGTCGCTATTGTTAATAATGATTTGAGTAAGTTCATAACCAGCGGTCAAACCAATAAAAATCCATACTTGTTTTAAATCCACTGCAGGTAATCTATCTTTTGAGAAAACCTTAACTCCTTTAAAATCTGAAGGAAAAAGTCCAAACACAAAAGAAAGGGAAATACCAACTGCAATTAAAATTCCAGGTTCCAAGGGTACCAATAATAGTAAGGCGAACGTTAGTAATAACCTGCTCCACATTTCTGTTTGATATGTACCCGCCAATTTTCCAAAATCATGACCACCTTGAAATCTACCCCTGTTTACGCTCATAACAAAGTATAAGGGTATGGCAACGGCAAAAATCATGAACATATAATGGTTCTGCGTATTGAACAATGCTTGCAGATGTTTTGAGAAAATTAGTACTAGAATACCGGTAAACACCCCAAAAACAAGTGCATATCTATACATGGTATTCTTAAAGGCAATCCACGTTTGATCGGTAAATAGAACTGCAAATTTGGTGGTAGCCAATTGGAAGGTCATACCTACAAAAGACAAAACCAAGAGTAATGTCACCAATAAAGCCGCATCGGCAAAAGCTTCTGGACCTAATAACCTACCTAATAGCAAATTATAAAGGTAATTACCGCCATTTACCAGCAAAGCGCTAACCATAAACAATTGTTTAGGGGAAATTCGCTTAAGTGCTAACTTTATTGTTGACATAATGATAGGGTGGTTTAAGAGGGTTTTGTGATATAGGTATTATCTGTAAACGATAGCTATTTTTGCCAATTGGCCAACAATTTTTACGGAATCTTTCATAGAAAGTTTAGAACCATCTGCATGGATCCAACGTTTTAACGGCTGCTCACAAATAAGTTTTTTAGCCTCTACCTTACCGTAATGCTTACGCATACGTATGAACATTTCAACATCAAACAACCATTTGGTAATAAACGGTTTATTAAAAAGTAATGGCACTACAGAGCGATCCATAACTTTAGCCCCACATTGGGTATCGTTAAAGGGCATTCTTAAAATAGTTCTGATAATAAGGTTGATGGTCATACTAATAACCTTACGTGCAGATTCCTTAGTAATATCTGCACCCATTCTGCTCATTCTAGAACCACTAACTATTTTGAAATTGGATTTATCCAGGGTTTCCACCAAATCATCAAAATCCCTAAAATCTGTAGATAGGTCGGCATCTAAAAAGCCTATATAATCTAATTGCGGATCTTTGGCCATATGAAGCATTCCCAAACGTACCGCTTCTGCCTTACCGCCATTTTTCTCACAATCGTAGATACTGATATTACTCTCGTTCCCTTTTCTGAGTTCCTCTAAAACTTTTAAGGTATTATCCGTACTACCGTCATTAACAAAACAAAGGTGATAGCCAAGGTTGCTATGTGCAAAATCTTTAAACTCGGTGCCAGAAAGACGTTCTTCTTCATTATAACAAGGAATAACAACACCAACACAGTTTTTTTGGAGCATTCTACCGCCAGTAGAAATTTCAGTTTTTAGTTCAACAACCGGTGCTCCAATTAGTCTTTTAATACGTGCAGACATTTCTGATAAGCTCACTGGCTTTTTCATATAATCATCTATGCCCAGCGTAAAGCCATCCATAATAATAGCTTCTTCCGTGTTGCCCGACATTACTAAAACAGGCGTAGCATTTCTTTCGCCCCCTTTAATATGTTTCACAACTTCTAAACCAGAAATATCTGGCATGTTTATATCAACAAGGACCAAATCTGGTTGAAAAGAGTCATACAACTCAATTCCCTTCTGGCCAGAATCAGCAGTCATCACATCATAGCCAAGTTCAGTTAGTCTTTTTTCAACAGATAAGAGTATCAACTGTTGATCATCTATGGTTAGTATTTTCATGATTTAAAAAGTAAGATTTAACCTACATATAACGCAGTATTTTTAAAAAATTGTAAGTATTTAAGAAAATTTTAGTATTTAAAAAAAATCATATACCAGCTAAACCTCTGGTTTTAAGCAGTAGCAGTATTTTACTTAATAGTCATTTAAGTAAGAATCTAAATTATCTTGATTATTTTATTTCAACCATTTTAGCCACTTTTTATAAAAAGGAGTAGCTAACCACACTACTCCTCTTTGCACTTAACCTAACCAAAAAGTTTAAAACACTAAATTTTTTTCTACCAGTGGAACATCTAAGGTGAAACCTTTAGATTTGGCCACTTGTATTACCTTAAAATATTCTATATACATTTTCACCACTTTTGACATGGGTATAGCGCTTGCCGCTCTGTAATTAGCTTTGGCCAAATACTCGCGGTAAGAATCATGAGCCAATATATTTTCTATGGCATCTGCCAATGATGATACACTATTTGAATTAAAAAATTCACCCTTATACCCTTCTTCTTTAATCAACGTACTTAAATCTCCAAGCTCAGGTAAAACAACAGCTTTACCATAACTACCTGCCTGATGTAGTACACCGGAGCTACCTATGGTAGAAGTATATGGAAATACCACAACTGCACTTTCTTCAAATATTGTAGGCACATTGTCTTCTTCTACATAACCGGTAAAGCATAATTGATCTACATGTGCATACTTCTTTTTAACGCTTTCTAAATACCCAGGAGTGTTTGGGCTATCTGTACCAGCTATGACAATCTCCAAATTTTGATTAGTACGCCTTCTGATCAACTCTATGGCATCGATCATTATTTCCACCTTTTTATATGTACCAAATTTTCCAAAAGCCAATATCTTTTTTGGTCCTGCAGGTAAAGTAAAATCTGGCTCTTCTGGCGTTTCAAAAGAGCCGTGAGGAATTAAGGCCACGTTTCTAGATTGATATTTGTTTTCTAGAATAGTTTGATATTTACCCATAGTTACTGCAACAACATCTGAAGTCAGCACCAGTTTTGTTAATAGATTACATATACCGCTATAAATTTTTTGAAAAAATTTATTTGAAGTAATACCTACATTATTTAAATCTACCTGCTCTATAATATTATGCATTAATGATATGGTAGGTATACCTTTCATCTTACACAATAACGGTAACATTAAGCCTAACGCTGCCGGTATTTTTTTATCTCCGAACTTTAAAAATTGGAGGTTAAAAAGTACAGCATCCGGTTTGGTAGAAGCAATGACTTTATTAACCTTAAATACATTGGTGTAGTCATTAAAATTCCAGCATTCTTTAACTGTGACTTTACATCCTTTTTCTTCAAAATTCAAATCTTTTTCACCTTTGGTCTTATCGGTAATCAGAATAATTTCTGTGACCTCTTTTTGTAATCTAAAGTGTTTTACCAAGTGATATCCATACTCGGTCAAGGTTACTTTACTAGGGGGGTATGCGGTTACAATAGCAAGTTTCATAAGGTTAAGTTTTAAAATCTATTGGGTTATTTCTGATACAAATATCCGGCAAATGCAAAGCTTTAAAGATGGATTTTAGGTGGATGAAGCTTTACTGTAGTCGAACGGGAGCTATTATAGGTTAAGCAAAAACCCAGAACACAAACAACACAAAATCAACCCGTTAAAAACAATCTGCAATCACTATAACAAACTAACTGAGCCATATAAGCAGGAACTTAAGAGCTATTTGCCCACTTCTAAAAGCTAAATTTCAACTAACCTTTTTTAGTATTAGATTATGGCTTACATAAAGAAGTTGCGCAACAAGAAGCGCTACCATGGCTATAACATAAACTTGAATTATAACTACCAAGCTGTTATGAAAAAATGCCAATAATATAATCTGTGAAAGACCTACCACACCCGATATTATTACCGGAAGATACTTACCAAATGATAAATAGTAATAGGTAAGCACACTAGAGATAGCAAACAATAGTGTAGCCAAAACATATTGAAATAACAATGGTAAAAAGTCAACAATATTTAAAAGAGTTTCTGAAAATGAAACGCATACCATTGCAATAATGGAACTGACCATTACAGCATACAAAGAATATTTTAAGGCTTTTGAAATGGTAACCTTAAACTTTCTATCGTTATCGGTTACATTGGAAATCAAAATTACCGCGACTACCCAAAAAACGAAATAAACAAAATGTCCGATCAAAGCCATTGATGCATACACCTTTGCTTCTATAACACCTAAGTAGTGCTTAACTAAAAATAAATGTATATAACTGATTGTAACATGTACGAGCTCATAACATGCTATCAACACTATAAAGTTTTTAAATCTATTAAATGCTATAGCGTTATTGACACCAATAGTTGAATCTTTTGATATTATTTGGTGATACGAAAAGCCAAACAAAACCAACATCAGTACTAAGCTTATGAGCAGAAAGGGCATACCATATGCCGTACCTGTTAAAAACCTACTTAAAAATTGATTGGCAATATAATTACCCCCAATGACAAAGACAGATACGCTCGTCATTAATAATTGTTCTGGAGATAATTCTGTAAGTACTACTTTATTTGTTCCCATTATTATCATTTTAGTGTCTGTGTAAATAATTTCATTTGACATCAAATTTCTGAACAACTGCCCTTTATTTTGTGGTAGTTTAGGTGGTTTACACATTACTGTAGACCAATGGCAATTATCTTACTTCTAGAATAATAGGAGACCTTTTAACTTTACAATATTCTTCTAAACAAATAAATCACAATAATTACCGTTAGGTATTTGTAGTATTAATCTGACTTTTAAATGATCCGAAAAATAATATTCCTATTTCTGGTAACCACATCTGTGCTAACCGCGCAATCTAATATGACCAAAGGCTTTGGTTTACTTGAGCAAGGTAACTTTCAAGAGGCCGAACTATTTTTTGGAGAATACCTTAAAGAAGATCCTAACAATAAAACTGCAAAGCTATGTTATGGCAGGGCCGTTGGCCTAAGCGGTGAGCCTAAAAAAGCCACAAATTTGTTCTCTGAGCTATTAAAAGAATACCCGGGCGACTTTGAAATTTTAATCAATTATAATGAGTCCTTTCTATGGGCAAAAGAATATGAACAGGCCAAGCCGTTATATGCTGACTTAGTGGAAAAATTTCCTGAAAAATTTGGTGCCGTTTTGGGTTATGCCAATACGTTAAGTAACTTAAAAGAGTACAAATCAGCTTTAAGTTGGGTAGAAAAAGCTATTGCCCTTCAGCCAGAAAATGAAAGTGCCAAAATTTCCAGAAAGTTTATGAGACTGGGCTATGCCAATAGTTTTGTAAACAATCAACAATACAAAAAGGGAGAACAAACGCTTAAAAAAGTCTTTGAGGATTTTCCTAATGATAAAGATGTATTACTTAATCTAGCCAATCTCTATTTAATAATAAAACAAGGAGATAAGGCTAAGAACATGTACGCACGTTACGCAACAAATCAAAAAGATTCTATTACCGCTTTAAATGGCATTGCTTTGGCAGAACATATAAATGAGAACGATAAAGAAGCTTTAAGAATCTCAAAAACTGCAACGGTTAAGGTAGATCAAATTGATGATGTTCCCTTAACAGAAAGTACTTATGACCGATATGTACAAGCTTTGATCTGGAATAGAAAATTCATGACGGCAAAGAAAAAAATAGATAGCTTAGAAGTGCATTATCAAAACAGAAATTGGATACATGCGTTGAGGGCAACCTTAGGTTTATATACCGGTGATGCAAAATCTAGCGTTAAAAGCTACGACAGGATCTTGGCCAATGACAGTGCGTCATTTGATGGTAATTTAGGTAAGGCAAATGCGCTTTTTGCATCTGACAGAATTATTCCTGCATACAAAATGGCCAATCAAACTTTAAAGTTTTATAAGAATCAAAAAGATGCTAAAGGCTTTATAGAAAAGCTAAATTTGATGCACACCCCAACCGTAGAAGAACATGCCGCCTACACTTTTGATAATGGTAACAATACCGCTTTCTTTACCAATACCACTGTAGACGTCCCTTTTTCAACCAAGTTTAAAACAACATTATCATACCTTTATAGAACTACCGAAAATACTGTAACGGTAAATAAGGCAAACTCTCATGTGGTAGTAGCCGGGCTTCATTACAAATTGTTTCCAAAGGGACTCTTAAAAGCAAATGTAGGTATCAACAACTCTAGATTTTTAGATGATTCTTACACCCAACCCGTAATTGATTTAAAGTTAGACCTACAGCCTTTTAAAATGCAGAACCTAACTTTAGGATATCAACGTGAAGTGCAAAACTTTAATGCCGAACTTATTGAACGTGAAATTATTCAGAACCATTATGGGTTGAATTACAACCTTGGTACCAATGTTAATTTTGGATGGTACACACAATTAATGCATACCCAGCAAAGCGATGAAAATGTAAGAAACCTTCTATTTACCTCATTATATTACAATGTGCTTAGAAAACCTGCTTTGAAAATGGGATTGAATTATCAATATATCACCTTTAAAGATCAGGTGCCATCTATTTATTTTAGTCCAGAAAAATACCAAGCAGTAGAAATATTTGCAGATGTTAGAGGAGAGATTTCGGAGAAAACCACCTTTGCTGTTAGTGCCGCAACAGGGATACAAAAAGTAGAGGAAGACCCATATACTAATATCTTTAGAGCAGAAGCCTCTGTTAAACATCAATTTTCAAAAAGATTTAGTTTAAGTGTATATGCCAAATACAGTAATATTGCATCTGCTACAGCCGCTGGTTTTGAGTTTACAGAAATTGGCTTAAAAGCGAAATGGTTGTTTCTTAAAAAACCACTATTCCATAAAAAACTAAACTTTGACTAGTTCTCCTATATATCAAATAAATTTCGCATTTGAACATTTCATTTAAAAGCAAAATAGACATAATTGTAGGGTTCTAAAATTACTTTCCTTTTTTCCTACAAAATACATTGCCAATCCATTAAAAAATCAACATTATTTTTGAAATACGATAATAACATAGTAATAAATGTAAGAATTTTACTTACTTTAGCGTAAGATATACATACACTTCCCTAGCCAAGAATTACTAATTAAAATGAAACTCTAATTGATATTTTATGTGGAAGAGAGTTTTAAAAATGTTTTTAGGATTATACCTACCGTTGTTGGCCCTTACGCTATATGTCTTTTACGCTCAAAAAGAAAAACAGATTGCAGGATTATCTGAATACCAAAAGCGCGATGCTAAAATAAAAAAAGAGTACTTTCTTGAGCAATGTAATACGTTACTTCACGATACCAAGTATTGGTCCAACTTAGCATACCCCGTTAATTTTGACCCCATGAACAAGCACACTGCATTCATGGATCGTTATATAGAACTAATAAAAGAAATTACCGATTATGACCAATTTCGTTTCATTGATTTAAACGGAAAAGAGTTTTTTAGAGCTGTAAGAAATGGTGCAGACTCCGTTACCATTGGTAATCTACAGAATAAAGAAAATCATTTATACGTAAAAGAAGGGCTGGCACTACAAAAGAATCAACTATACCTTTCACATATTAGTCTTAACAGAGAAAATGGTGCAATTGAGAAACCACATAAACCCGTCATTAGAGCGGTAGCACCCATATTTGACACCACTGAAACTAAAATAGGCTTGGTAGTCATAAACTTTAAAATGAAAAGGGTTCTTGACCAACTTAAAAACAAAATAGCCGATACCGAACTATACCTCTTAGATGAAAGCCAACGTGTAATTAGCAGTAGCTTACACAAAGAAGACTTACCCTATGAATCTGGTAAAGTAGATGATCTTTTACCTAAAAATCTAATATCCATAGCTGTAGGTATTACCCGTGACAGTACTATAATAGAAAAAGAACACATTTGGCGCTTACAGCCCATTATACTGAATGGAACGTCCAATTCTTTTGGATCAGCAACCAATATAGCATCTGAAATAGTTACGCCTACCAATTGGTTTATGATTGTAGAAATTCCTCCAAGGCTCATAGCTGCAAATACAAAACCTTTATACGACAGCCTAATAACGTTTAATGCAATTTCAATTGTAAGTCTATTGACATTGTGTTATGTTTTTCAAAAAAAGAAATTAGAGAAAGAACTTTTTTACAAAGAGCTAGAAAGCAAAAATATATTGTTGACCAGAAATAAAAATAAATTAGAAGAAAACAATATCAAGGTCATCAAAATGAACAATCGGTTAGAAATTAGAAACAAGCAGCTAAGCGATTTTAACTATTTAATTTCCCATAACCTGCGTTCTCCTGTTACCAGTATGTCTGTTATTGTTGAAATGATACAGAAAGAAAAAAATCCAGAAATACTAAATCAATTACTACCAAAGTTAGATCAAGTTGCAAAAAGCATTACCAACTTAACCAAAGACATTAACGAATATGTGTCTATTTTGGATAATAAAGAAATTAAACAGTCAAATATTGACCTAGCGGAACTTATTGAAGAAGTAAAGCATGAGTTTACCGAAACACTTTTAGATGATAGCAATTTTAATGTATTGGTGAAATTAGATGCTTGGAACCATATAACCTTTTCAAAGTTCTATTTACAAAGTGTAATACAAAATTTAGTTTCTAATGCCATTAAATATAAGAGGGACAATGTTGCTTCACATATTGAATTTGAATCGGCTATAGAAAATAAACATAAAGTGTTATATGTACGTGATAACGGTATGGGACTAAACCTAGAGAAACATGGTGAAAATGTTTTTAAATTATATAAGAGATTTCATAGAAACATCTCTGGAAAGGGTATGGGCCTCTTTTTAATAAAATCTCAATTAGAGGCTTTAAATGCGACTATAACAATTGACAGTAAAGTAGGAGAAGGAACAACGTTCAAAATAAAATTTTAAGATTATGGATACAAAACCGAATATATTGCTAGTAGATGATGATGAGCTCTACTTATATTTAATGGAAAAGACAATTCAGCAATTATCAAAAGAACTGATCGTCACTACATTTACTGATGGTGAACAGGCCGTGGAATACATTGCTGAATGTACCGCGCAAAAAATGGAACTTCCTGAAGTGATATTTTTGGATATCAACATGCCGTTTTTAGATGGTTGGGGCTTTTTGAACGAGTTTAAAAAACTTAAACCAAAAATTATAAATAATATAAATATTTATATGGTAAGTTCATCTATGCGAGATAGCGATATTAAAAGAGCATCTCACTTTGAAGAGCTAACCGGCTATGTTGTAAAACCGGTTAACAAAACACAATTAGCAGAAATATTCAAAAAGATTTACCACGAAAATTGGTAAAATACTGACCTGAAATCATATCTTATAATAAGTTTAACCTGCGCATTAATTCGGGGCGGTTAGAACGGCTTATAGGTACAACGTTCTTGGCTATCAATACACTATTATCCTCAATATCAATAATTTTAGTGAAATTTATAATATAGGAACGGTGAATTTGCAAAAACAGCCTTTCAGGTAATTTTTCTTTTATTTTCTTTAATGTAGTGTGAACCCTGTAATCTTCCTTCTCTGTTTTAACGTCAATATAATCACCCTTAGCTTCAATGACTAAAATCTCCTTTAACTTTAATTTAATAAGCCTTCTATCTATATTGATATAAAGATCTTCGCCCTCTTCCTTTTCTTTACCTGGTGCTACTGTCTGCATAGGTTTATGAGCTGGAAGGCTTGAAATCTTATCAATACACTTTTCAAACCTCTCTTGGGTAATTGGTTTAACTAAATAATCAACAATACTTTCATATTCGTAGGCAGCAATAGCAAAATCGGTATCAGAGGTAGTTAAAACTATTTTTGGTGGATCTTTTAAGGTCTGTACAAAGTCAACACCACTAAAGCCAGGCATGTGTATATCTAAAAATATAACATCTATAGTTTGTTGGTTTAAAAACTTAATGGCCGATATGGCATTATCAAACTCTTCAATAACATCTAAATCTGGAATCTTTGAACACAATTGTCTAACAATTGCCCTTGCCATAGCTTCGTCATCAATAATAATACAGTTCATTTATATTGTTTTAATATATTCATCAATAGTTTGGAGAACTTTTATGAATTTTGACTTACTATCTTCTTTTCCTTCTAACAATTCCATTTCATAGGCTACTGCAAGTTTGTATGAATCTTGCATTCCTAAAATATTGAACTTGTGCTTTAACTTATGTACAATTTCTGCTGTTTCCTTAAATCTAGTATTGGTTACATGACCAAAATACTCTTCTTTCTCTAATGGAAACTCTGTTTTTATAATATCTATGAACTGACCTCTAAAGGCAACATCATCACCCGCAAGTTCATCAACATAATTTAGGTTTGGTTGCTCTATCATGTATTCTTTTTTAAAGTTATAAAAAATGTGGTACCCACATTTTCTTCTGACTCTAACCAAACACTACCTTCATAAAGAACTGTAATTTTCTTAACAATTGCAAGTCCTATACCCGTAGCATTATTGGTAGTTTCTAATTTTTTAAACATTTGAAAAATTCCTTCTTGGTGATTAGTTGGAATTCCTTTTCCGTTGTCACTAACACTAAATTTCCAAAACAAATCATCTGGCTCATAACCAACTTCAATAATCCCATTTTCCAGATGTTCCGTTGCCGTAATCGCGTTTAGAAATAGGTTCATGAACAATTGTTCTAACCGCTCTCTTTCAAACTCCATCTTAGGCAAATCATTTGCATATTTGAACGTAACGTTTTCTGGAACATAGATAGTCTTCTCTATATCCCTTAAACTTTCTTCTAGGCTAAAGAGAACTCTATGCTCCTTGGTCTCACCCATTGTAGCATGGTTTAGAATACCAGTAACCAGCTTATCCATTTTTATAAGATTCTCAGATACCAATGAGCAATTATCTTTACTGGTCTGTGAGAAATTATCTTTCTCATCTTCCATTATCCAGTTCATTAATGCACTAATATTTCTTATCGGTGATCTTAGATCATGAGAAACCATATGCGCATAATTGTTCAAAGACTCGTTCTGGTTTTCTAAATGGGCCACCAATTTATCTTTCTCCAAGGTCATGTTAGACACCTTAGATGCCAAATTACTTATATATGATGCCAAGTGTTCCGCGTTAAATTCGTTCTGAATATCAAAATCAAATTCTTGTTCATCATTTAAATTCTCCCTTAAACTTGCTATGGCCTTTTCCAATGAAACAAGAATGTTCTTTTGTTGTAATGCCTCTCTCTGTAATTTTTTATTTGCCTCAAAAAGTTCATCTGAACTAATAGTAGACGCTCTATGGAGCATAGAAAATTTATCGTCAAAATTTTCATATGACTTGCCAATGGCTTCCAAAAAGCTTTCCATTTCTGGGTGCGCTTTTAATTCGTCCGGTAGATATTTTCGTATTTGTCTTTTTAAGAGAGAATGCATTATTCACTAAATAAAGTTAGGGTCATGGTCTGGTTGTGCAATTTACAACTATCTTGACCACTAAATGGCGCCATTTCCCCATAAGAGTAAAACCCACTTATAACTGTATTATCTCCAATTACCGCTTTCACCTCTTCAATTTCCTCTTCGGTACGTTGGTCCATAACCAGTTTTCTTCCAATACAACTGATCAATAAAGCCAACTCAGGAGAACTTTTTCTATTTTCCATTGCCAACTCTGCTGCGTGAAAAGCCCCATTTGCTATATCATCTACAGATGACATCATTAATTGTACCCTGGCACCTTCTGGAATATCACCTGCAAGGGTCATTGTATTTTCAACCTCATCTATATTTAAAATTGTACGTACCAAAGGTTCTGAATTTTCAGTGGTCTTTACACTCAACGGATATAATAATGCCGACTTTGGCAATTCTTTGGCTTTTTCACCTAAATATGTTTTATAAAGATCCAAAGCAGGTTTACCATCAAGTTCATAAAGTATATTACCTTGAGATTTTGTTATGATTCTTTCAGGACCAAAGGTTGTCCACCCTCCATAGTTTGCACTTGAAATCTCTAAAGTATCACCATAAAAACCAATAGCAACTATCTCTCCTTCTTTTGGGCTTTCATTATAAGAAGCCAAAGTTTTTTCAAAACGGTCATCATCTCCACATAAGCCTCCAGAAAGACCACAACCATTATTGTTTAAATGCTCAATGCCTTCAATTAAAGCACTACCGTTTACACTACTACCTTCAGAAATAACGAACAAATGCTTTAAATGCTCTTTAGGAAATTGGGCAGCCAATTTCGTTCCCATTTTCTTGTCATCATGTTGATAGTCCTTTACATTACATCTTTTCACCAAGATTTTACTCTTTTCAAACTCTATGGCCGTTAAAACTACCGTACCCTCTAAAACCTTATCATCTATGATTTCGCCTGAGGTGGTACCAAAAACAATATGACCTTCTGGGAAAAGAGCTCTAACCTCATTAAATATATGCTCACTTTCCAACATATACCTGTTACCGAACACCAAAACCAAAGGTTCCTTTAATTGATTTGAATTTTGAAAAACAAAAGTCTCATCGCCCTTTTTTATCGCTTGAACTATTTTCATAATTTCCTTATTCGTTATGGTCTTTCTTTATTGTAAAATGAAACTGGGTACCCTCGCCTACTACACTGTCTACCCAGACTTTTCCTTGGTAACGATCAATTATTTTTTTAACGATCGATAAACCTATACCCGTTGACCTTTCGTTATTACCAATAGATTGAAAGATGTCGAATATTTTCTTGTGATACTCTTCTGGAATTCCTACCCCATTATCACTAATGGTAAATTGCCAGTAATCTCCAGTATCATTATAAAGTACTTCTACTAAACCAACTTCTCTTTCAATATGAACTACCGCATTACCAATTATATTTTGAAAAACCTGATGAACTTTAATTCGATCTGCCATTATGGTAGGCAATGATTTTGGTATTTTCAATTGAACGTGATCAGGTATATAGATAGTTTCACCAATATCTGCGATGACACTGTTCAAGTCTACTTTAGAATTATCCAAGGCAGAGCTGTTTGCCGTAGAATACTCAAGTATGCCATGGATTAACTTGTCCATAGAAGCTACTTTCTCTTGCATAAGTTCTAAATTCTGCTTACCACCTTCATCTAAAACATCTTTATAATCATCGCTTAGCCAAGTTGCAAGGGCACTAATACTCCTAAGAGGCGATTTAAGGTCATGAGAAACAATATGTGCGTATTCTTGTAAACCTTGGTTACTATTTTCAAGATCTTTAACCAATTTCTCTTTCTGTAATTCCAGTTCTTTTTGCTCGGTAATATCAAGTGTAATACCGATTGAACCAATTACCTCATGGTTTTTACTATAACGAGGAGCAACACTTATTAACCAATGCCTTTTCTCTCCAGACTTGGTAATAACATGTACTTCATATGAATCTGAATTTCCGTTTGCGCGGGTTTTGATCTTATCGGCTACTTTATTTTTATCTTCTAGGCTTACAAAATCTTTGGCATCTGTATTTAGCAATTCACTTTCTTCAAAGCCGATCATATCACAAAAACTTTGATTGACCATTTGAATTACCCCTTCTCTATTTGCCTCTAAAAGTCCTAAGTTCATATTGGCAATTATTCCACTATACTTTTCCCTTTCAGACTTTAAACGTTCTTCAGCTTCTAACTGTTGGGTAATATCTTCAACCATCATTACGATATAGCTGATTTCCCTATATATATTTCTTACCGCATTGACAGATAATTTAACTTGTAGTTTTTCTCCATCGCTCTTTATGAACTTCTGATGAATGGTATAATTATCAATTTCACCATTGTTCAGTTTAGTGGAGAATTCATTGGCTAATTCTATACTTTCTTTATCCGTAAAATCCTTAACATTCATTTTCATGAAGCTATTGAGAGTATAACCTAATAAGGAGGTCATTGTATAATTGACCTTTAAAATTTTACTGGAATCTGCAAGAATAATACCTAGCGGTGAGCTATTTACAATTACATCTAATTGCCTTTTCTGTTCTGACAACAACTCCCTCACCTCCATTTCTTGGGTAATATCCCTTACTATACCTTGAGCGGCAACAGGTAGTTTTTCTTTATTGTAAACTAAGCTGGCATTAATCTCCACCCATTTTTCAACTCCGCCCTTAACCAATATTTTTGCTCTGTAGTTTTTAAGCTTTCCTACCTCTTTTAAACTACTAAAAGATTCTATGGTATATTCCATATAATCTTTATGTACCATTTTCCAAAGGTTTACCTCTTCGATATTATTATCATAGCCCAAAAAGTTTTTTGCAGATAAATTCATACTTACCACGTTAAATGATAAGTCCATAACAACATAAGGATCTATGATGTTAATGAATACGCCATCTAGTTCAGACGTTTTTTCGCTCAATAAATTTTCAAGCTTAGCATTAGATTCCCTTAAATGGCTGGCCACCTCATAAAGTTCATGAGATTTTTCCTCCAATATCTTTTCAGCTTGCTGTCGTGCTCTTTTTTGTCTTTCGAGGGCTTTTCTTAAAAGAACAACTTCTTTACTATCCATGTTGTACAACGTCAAATTTTACTTCAGTACCATCATCCTTTAGAAGTTCATAAGTAATATCTGCCTTACCATTAAAATGTTCAAATGCTTTTTCAATTAAACCATGAGCCAGCCTATACAATCCTCTAGAAGAACTATAGATCATAGAAATGGAATTATCCGTTTTTTCAAGAATTTTGAATGTAGGTAATTCCGCTTCCGGATATAATTTTTTAACGTGTACATGTATATGGTCTTCTATAGAGTACAAAAGACCTATGGGTGACAAATAACTTTGTATTACCTCTGGATGAGCATTTTTTAAACTTGAGAATAAATAAAGTCCAAATGCGTATATTAAGTCACCAGCAGGTAGATCTACCTCTTCACTTAACTGGGTAACTAAAGCTACCATCTCATTAAATTCGTAGGTAGCTACAGAGGTATATATGCCTTGAGAAGGCAAATCTGCTTTTTCTATAATATTATCAACGGTCTCTAATCCAAATTCAGATTCGACCATTTCTAAAAACTCGGTAAATACAATTCCCTTCATTTCCTATTTTTAATAACGTTCCTCAAACGTAGGAAAATTAATACGAAAATGCAGGAAAATGTTGTGAAATGAGCTTTTTTGTTAGCCTTTCACTAGTTGGTTAACACTCCAGTACTCTAAAACAGCATTAAGTTTATACTCATAATCCTCATATTTCAATGGTTTTATAACATAACCGGCTATACCAACTTCGTAGCATTTTAATAAATCTGCTCTATTTTCTGAAGTAGTCAAAATTATGGTAGGTAAGTATCTTAGATGCTCATCTTCTTTTAAAATAGATAAGAACTCTATACCATTCATTCTTGGCATGTTCAAATCCAATAGAATGATATCTGGAAGTTTTTCACCAGATCTTAAATACGTTAGAGCAGATTCTCCATTTTTTGCCTCAACGATTGAATGCTTTAAATTAAGTTTAGAAACAGTTCGTTTCAACTTCATTACTTCTATTAAATCGTCTTCTATTAGTAAAATATCCATTGTTGTTCATTTTGATACTACAAATGTCAGAGATAAGTCACAAATAAATTGACCAGTGTAGGTGAATGACGCTTAAGTGTCGGTGAATGGTATTTATCTAACGTTAAACTTTTTAAGCAATCATGTAAAACTACGTTGTATATCGAAGGAAGAAATGTCCATAGAAGTCTTATTACCAGACAGTAACTCTGTAATTAACTTACCAGTAGCAGGTCCCAAACTCCACCCCATCATGGCATGACCAGTACCAATTGTTAAGTTCTTAATACTTGCCGATCTGCCTATATATGGCAACCCATCTGGAGAAACTGGTCGTAGACCTGTTTTAACACTTTTAATTTCGGCCTCATTGATCTTCAGGTCAGGGTAAAAAGAACTTGCCCCATTAGCTATTGCCGCAACCCTTTCTTTCCTTATAATATTGTTGATCCCTGAAAACTCCATAGTACCCGCAAATCTTGTAAAACCCCTCATTGGTGTTACCGCCATTTTAGATTCCATTAATATGGCCGGAACAGAAATACCCGTTTCCCTAGCTACATTAATACTGTAGCCTTTACCTCCTTGTAAAGATAACTTTAAATGTAAACGCTTTGCAAGATCACCGCTCCATGAGCCTGCCGCAAATACTACCTCATCGGGTGTATAAGATTGTTTATTGGTAATAATTTCTTTTATTCTATTATCTGATGTCTTTAGATCAATAACCTCTTCTTTAGTTTTTATGATTACACCACTTTGCTTTAAATACGCCAATAGTTTAGGCATTATCTCATTTGGTGTGGTATGAGCGTCACACTCATAATGTATAGCTCCTTCTGCATCGATATTTACATGAGGCTCAATAATTCTTAATTCGTCTTTGTTTAAGTCGGTAACCTCTAAACCTTCTTGTGCCACTCTATAGGCCACCTTTTTTTCGTGAAGATAACTCTCTTCCGTTTTGTATAACATTAATAGCCCTTTTCGCTCTAACTGAAAATTGCCAAGATCACCTGAATTTTTAATATCCGTAAATAATTCCCTGCTTAATAGATTAATATCCTTAATTACCCCTATGGCCTTTTCAACCTTGGCCTCAGTAGAAGATTTATGAAAATACCATGACCATTTTAAAAAATCAACATCTAACCTAGGTTTCATATAAAATGGGCTCGCAGAATTGAACATCATTTTAATTCCTTTTGCGATCATACCAGGGGATGCTAATGGAATAATATGACTTGGAGTTATGTAACCTGCATTTACAAATGAAGCACCAGCGCTAATATTGCCTTTATCTATTACTGTAACCTCAAAACCTTCTTTATTCAAATAGTAAGCTGTACTTAAACCAACAATGCCACCGCCAATTATTATTACATTCTTCATCTACTATTTTCTATAATTTATATGACCTGAAATCCGTGAGCATAGGGATCATCATCATCTATGGTAATGGTATTCTTTCCGTAAATTTTTGCCCAACCTTTTATGCTGGGTATAATCGCAAGCTTGCCGGCTAGGGTGGTCTCCTCTTCTACTTTACCAATAAATTGTGAACCTATATAACTTTCATGAACAAAATCTTCACCCACATTTAATTTCCCCTTTGCATGCCATTGTGCCATTCTAGCAGAAGTACCTGTACCGCAAGGCGACCTATCTATTGCTTTATCACCGTAAAATACCGCATTTCTGGCGTTAGCCTTTTCAGAGATAGTATTTCCCGTCCATAACATATGGGTTACATTCTTTATGGTAGCATCTTCTGGGTGAATAAACATTTGGGGATATTTAGCATTTATGTTTTCCCTGAGTTCTTGACTATATTGAATTAACTGGCTTGCGGAAAAATCTTGTATTCCACTAAAATTCTTTTGTGGGTCCACAATGGCATAAAAATTACCCCCATAACTAACATCAAAAGTCAATTCACCCAGGTATGAAGATTCTATAGTCAAATCTGTAGCAGCTAAATATGATTTTACATTGGTCAGCTTTACCCAGTCTACTTTAGTACCATTTTGCTTGTATGTTATATGTACCAATCCTGCAGGAGTCTCCATACGGACAATACCAGGTGTTTTTGGCACAATTAGCCCTTCTTCAATACCTATAGTAATTGCCCCGATGGTCCCGTGCCCGCACATGTGTAGACAACCACTGGTTTCAATAAACAAAATACCAAAATCATTATTGGGATTACTTGGAGGGTAAAATATACTACCACTCATCATATCATGACCGCGCGGTTCATACATAAGCCCTTTTCTGATCCAATCATAATCTTTTAAAAAGTGCTGTCGCTTTTCGCTCATTGTAGCACCAACCAAATTTGGTCCGCCATGTTTTATCACCCTAACGGGATTACCACAGGTGTGGGCATCAATACAAACAAAAGTACTACTGGCCATAATTACTAAAATCTTAAACTACATATAGCTGAACCTAAATTTCCGTATTTGTATAAACACCTTCAATAAGACGTGTTATACCTAGAGGATTTTCATTTTTCAGTGCATCTGGCAAAAGTCTATTAGGCCAATCTTGATATGACACCGGGCGTACCCATCTTTTTATAGCCGATGTACCTACAGAAGTAAAACGAGAATCCGTAGAAGCTGGGTATGGTCCGCCATGCACCATAGAAGAATTTACCTCTACACCTGTGGGTACACCATTGAACAGTATGCGACCTACTCTGCCCTTTAATGCATCCACAACTCCAGCGTTCAATTCCAGTTCTTCTTCACTCCCCAAAATTGTTCCCGTTAATTGACCTTCCAAATGGTTGATGATATCTTCCATCCCAGCGCCATCTTTACACATGACCACTATAGAGAAAGGTCCAAATACCTCTTTATGCAATTTTGTATTCGCTAAAAAATCCGAACCACTTACTTTTAAA
The DNA here is from genome assembly GCF_002700155.1 of Maribacter sp. 6B07. NCBI lineage: Bacteria > Pseudomonadati > Bacteroidota > Flavobacteriia > Flavobacteriales > Flavobacteriaceae > Maribacter > Maribacter sp. 6B07. The sequence continues at coordinate 85,017 of NZ_PDUT01000001.1, forward strand.
ATTAAAGGCTGACCACTATTAACATTGACATCTTTCTTATACTCGGCAGTAATTACCACTCCATCTTGCTCCGAAAGTTCCTTTTTACCTTCCACATATTTAGCATATATATTAGGATGAAGCATGGTTGTTGGCTCCAATTTTAGAATCTCCTTAGACAAAGCATCTATGAATTCATTAAGATGTTCTCCTTGTACTCCTAAAATCAATCCCGGATTTGTACAAAATTGACCAGCACCTAAAGTAATTGACGAAGCGTATTTAGTTGCCCAAGTATCACCTTCTTGTTCTAATGCCGATGGCAGCAAAACCACTGGGTTTATACTTCCCATTTCTGCAAATACCGGTATTGGCTCATCTCTTTCGTTAGCCAATTTATAAAGTGCGGTTCCACCATGTATACTTCCGGTAAAACCTACGGCCTTTACTTTTGGGTGTTTTATCAACTGCTGGCCAACTTCAATACCACTGCTATTTAAATTAGAAAATACACCATTGGGCATACCTGTCCTCTTCGCCGCTTTAATGATCGCCGAAGAAACCAGTTCACCTGTACCAGCATGCATAGGGTGACTTTTTACGATTACGGGGCATCCTGCGGCTAGAGCACTTGCCGTGTCTCCACCCGCCGTAGAAAACGCCAAAGGAAAATTACTGGCACCAAATACCACTACTGGACCCAACGGAAATAGCATTTTTCTTATGTCAGATTTTGGCAATGGCTCTCTATCTGGTTGTGCTTTTTCAATAACGGCTTCTACCCATGACCCTTGTTTAATCAAGGTTGCAAAAGCTCGCAATTGCCCCATAGTTCTGCCACGCTCGCCAACCGCTCTTCCTTGGGGCAGACCAGACTCTCTGCAATACGTGTTTATCAGCTCATCCCCTAAAGCTTCTATTTCATCTGCAATAGCTTCTAAAAACTCAGCTTTTTTTTCTCCTGAATAATCTTTATAAACTGCATAGGCATCCGTTGCCAAAGCAACTGCTTCATTGATTTCATTAGTTGTAGCCTCATAGAATGTCCATTCCGTGTTCTCATTATTTTTAGGATCAAAAGTCTTGAACGTTTTCTCACCTTGTCTAGAAGCTTTATTCCCTATTGCATTTGTACCGCTGATCATTTTTTATTTTTATCGTGTTACCCAAAAGTAAAGAAAGTACCCGTAACAAATTTCTACATTCTGTTTACATTTCACTAAAGTTTCAGGCGCAACATATTTTAGTATGAGTTTTAAAATTTAAGCCAATTTCTTATAATCTGGTAATGTAGGCCTTGTAGCTATACCCTGTTTTATTATAGCAGCTACTCTTTCTCTTTCAGCTCCTACTAAAGGTAACCTAGGTGCCCTAACATTTTCTGTGCCTATACCCGTAGCAACTTCTGCCATTTTAATGTTCTGTACCAATTGCGGACTAATATCCAACTCTAACAATGGCAAAAACCATCGGTAAATATCCAATGCCTCTTTTATACGACCTGCCTTTGCCAATTCAAAGACGGCACAAGTCTCGGCAGGAAATGCACAAACCAATCCGGCAACCCAACCATCGGCACCCATTAATGTGCTTTCCAGCCCAAGCGTATCAACCCCGGTCAGTACATTTAACCTATCTCCAAATCTTGTCTTTATACGGGTAATATTTGATATATCTCTTGTTGATTCTTTAACAGCCTGTATGTTACTACATACCATTAACTCGTCCAACATTTCCAATGTGACCATTATACCGTAATCTACAGGATTGTTATAGATCATAATGGGCAATTTTGTGCTATTTGCCGTTTCCTTAAAATACGTTACCGTTTCATAATCATTAGCTTTATACCGCATTGGTGGCAACATCATTAATCCAGTAGCACCGCATTCTTCTGCTACCTCTGCCGCATGTTTGGCATCTTTAGTAGTTTGCTCTGCAATATTGATAATAACCGGCACCTTACCTTCTACCAACTGCACGGTTTCTTTCATTAAAACCTTTTTTTCATCATACGTAAGTGTGCTTGCTTCTCCCAAAGTACCTCCAAGTATTATTCCACTCACTCCTGCCTCTAACTGGGCTTTTATATTGACCGAAAACATGTCTAGATCCAAGTCATCCTTATCGGTAAATTTTGTTGTTGCTGCCGGCATAACGCCTGTCCATGATATACTCATTTTATATTCTTTTGATAATACCCAAAAATAAGATGGGCTTTACCAATCAAGTGTATTCATATTACCTAAACCTGATACTATATTACCATGTAATTATTCCATATAAAATATAAAGTGTTAACTTAGATGCACATGAAAGTGTATCCCTTTAAAATACCAAAACCTATAAATGAACATTTAATCGTTCAGGTCGATAAAGAGCCTATTTTCTATAATAAACTTCATCAACATGAAGAAATTCAAATAAGTCATATTATAAATGGTAGTGGTAAGTTATTGGTAGGCGATAGTGTCCATCAATTTTCAAAAGGAGATATTTTCGTAATAGGCGGTAACTTACCTCACGTATTTAAAAGTGTTCTCAATGAACAAGACGCGCATATGATTACCGTGTTCTTTACTTCCCGGTCTTTTGGTGCAGATTTTTTTAAACTCCCCTATTTTAATGAGTTTAAAACCTTTTTTAGTAATGCCACTGCAGGATTTAAAGTAGAAACAAACCAAAAGAAAATTGCTCAGCAACTTGTAAAATTGAGCTCTCAAAATAAACTTAAGCGCTTTATTTTATTTTTAGAATTATTAGATGAACTAGGGCGAGCAAATACGCAAACATTGAGTCGGTTTGTTTATTCCAAGTCATTAAGTAGTAATGAAGGTGAACGTTTACAGATTGTGTTCGATTTTGTGTTGAAGAACTTCCATCAGCCTATTTCGTTAGAGCAAATTGCTAAAATGGCTTATATGACACCAAATGCATTTTGCCGCTTTTTTAAACAACGTACCAACAAAACATTTTTTCAATACCTGATCGAGTTACGTGTAGCACATGCTTGTCAACTGCTAAGTTCAAACAAAGAATTGAACATTAATGAGGTAGCAGACCTTTCTGGTTTCAATTCCATATCTAACTTTAATAAAAAATTCAAAAAAATTAAAGGTGTTACCCCAACCCATTACCAACAGTCTCTTTCATTTTAAAACTATTAGCATATTAATTATGGTTAATATATTTTAATTTGAACTATAGGTTTCTATATTTGCCATCCAACAAACTTCACATTTGCCCACGTGGTGAAATTGGTAGACACGCTACCTTGAGGGGGTAGTGTTCGCAAGGACGTGCTAGTTCGAATCTAGTCGTGGGCACAAAAGGTTAGACCAAGGTCTAACCTTTTTTTATTTTGATAATTTTAACTTTTTGGTGCTGCTAGGCGTTTTAATAAATTGTAGATTTGTTTAATCCTTTTTCAAAAAACATGAACAATGTAAAAAAACAATTTAGTATTAGAGACTTGGAGAACCTCTCTGGTATTAAGGCACACACCATTAGAATTTGGGAAAAAAGATATAATCTTTTATCTCCTGAACGCACAGATACTAATATTAGAACGTATAGTCTAGCTAGCTTACAGAAATTGCTTAATGTGACGTTACTTTACAACAATGGTCACAAAATATCTAAAATTGCTAAAATTTCAGATAAAGAAATACCATATGTTGTTCGTGAAATTGTAGCAAAACATAGTCACAAAAGCCAAGCGATAAACGCATTTAAATTAGCCATGGTCAATTTTGACCAAACCATGTTTTTCAATACTTATAATGCCCTTCTAAGTGAAAATTCCTTTAGGGAAATATTCAAGGAAACCTTTGTACCCCTGTTGAACGAACTTGGTCTTTTATGGCAGACAGATACGATCAGTCCTGCTCATGAGCATTTTATGAGCAGTCTTATCAAACAAAAGATACTACTGAATATTGAAAAATTACAACACTTGGAACCAACAAAGACAGATAAGGTTTTTGTAGCTTTCTTACCAGAAAACGAAATTCATGATATTGGGTTGCTCTATATTAACTATGAAATTATATTGAAAGGTTATAAGTGTATTTACTTGGGCCCCACGATACCTTTAGAAAATTTAGAAGATGTACTTAAGTATTTTGATGACATCTATTTTGTCTCATACTTTACTATTTTTCCAGAAAAGGATCGTGTAAATAAATATTTGGAAGAATTCAGCAAGTTGGTTGCGGACTATCAAAATCCAAATTTCTGGATTTTGGGCAGACAGATCAATTTTATTGACGACGCTGTTAAGCCAAATTACTGTAGAACTTTTACCTCTATAGATAGCTTGGTCAGTAATTTATAATCTGTAGAATAATGAAGAAAAGTTGTGTAGTAATAGGTTCGGGATTTTCATCTTTATCTGCAGCTTGCTATTTAGCAAAAAATGGATGGAATGTTTCCATTTTTGAAAAAAATGAATCTGTTGGCGGTAGGGCTTCACAGTTTGTAAAAGACGGATTTACTTTTGATATGGGTCCAAGTTGGTATTGGATGCCCGATATTTTTGATAAATTTTTTGCCGATTTCAATAAACAAACCTCGGATTATTATCAACTGGACAAACTTAGTCCTGCCTATAAAATTTTCTTCAGTGACGATGTAATTACTATTGGTGATTCTATGTCCAAAATTTGTGATGAATTTGAACGAATAGAGCCGGGAAGCTCAAAAGCACTAAAAAAATTCATTGATAAAGCACAGGAAAATTATGACATTGCCATTAACAAAGTAGTTCTAAGACCAGGTCTTTCACCGTTAGAATTGGTTACGAAAGAAACTATTCTAAAAATTGATCAATTTTTTAAAACCATTAGCTCACAAGTTCGTAAGTCTTTTAAAAATCCGAAATTGGTTTCTACTTTAGAATTTCCTGTTTTGTTTCTTGGTGCAAAGCCAAGCAATACGCCTTCTTTCTACAATTTTATGAATTTTGCTGATTTTGGCTTAGGTACTTGGCATCCAAAAGGTGGTATGTACGAAGTTATAAAAGCAATGAAAAATTTGGCAGAAGAATTAGGAGTCGTTATAAACACCAATGCAACGGTAGAACAAATACAAGTTACTAATGGCAAGGCCACCGGTATTATATGTAACGGCAAAGTTCATCACGCAGACAAAGTACTGAGCGGTGCAGATTATCAACACTCTGAAAGTTTGCTAGAAGACAAATATCAGCAGTATAGTAAGACGTACTGGGAGAAAAAGGTTTTCGCACCATCTTCTTTACTATTTTATATAGGGTTCAATACAAAATTGAAAAATGTAGAACATCACAATCTGTTTTTTGATACCGATTTTGAACTACATGCCAAAGAAATATATGACAAACCACAATGGCCTACAAATCCTTTGTTCTATGCAAATTTCCCATCGGTAACAGATGGCAGCATGGCCCCAAAGGGTTGTGAAACAGGTTTTTTTCTAGTGCCCATTGCCACTGACCTAGAAGATACCGAGGCTTTAAGAAATCAGTATTTTGATTTAATTATGGATCGTTTTGAAAAAAGAACAGGCCAAGACATTAGAAATAATATTATATTCAAGGAAACTTTCTGTGTCAATGATTTTATTGATCGGTACAATTCTTATAAAGGTAATGCCTACGGCATGGCAAATACCTTGACCCAAACGGCATTTTTAAGACCTAATCTTAGAAGTAAAAAAGTAGGTGATTTATATTTTACAGGGCAACTGACTGTACCTGGACCAGGAGTACCCCCAGCCTTAATCTCCGGTAAACTAGTGTCAGAATTAATTATAAAGGATAATTAGTAATTTATGAAAGATACTTTTGACCAAGTTTCGTACCAATGTAGTAAAATCGTAACCAAACGATATAGTACCTCTTTTGCTCTCGCCACAAAGATGCTACACCCTTCTATACGTAGTCATATCTATAATATATATGGCTTTGTACGTTTTGCAGATGAAATAGTAGACACTTTTCATGACTATGACAAAGAAGTCTTATTTAATAAATTTGAGCAAGAATTGGAGGCGTCTTTACAAGACAGAATTAGTCTAAACCCAATTTTAAACTCATTTCAACATACGTACCACACATATAATATTCCCAAGCACCTTGTAGATTCTTTCATGAAAAGTATGCGTATGGATCTTTTTAAGAATGTATACCGAACAGATGTCGAATACAAAGAATATATTTATGGGTCGGCAGATGTTGTAGGTCTCATGTGCCTGCAAGTTTTTGTTAAAGGTGATGTAGAAGCTTATAACAAGTTAAAAGAATCTGCCATGGCTTTAGGTTCTGCTTTTCAAAAAGTGAATTTCTTAAGGGATGTAAAAGCCGACTTCGAAGAATTGAACAGATCCTACTTTCCTAATACCAATTTGAAGGAATTGGACGAAGCCTCTAAAAAACGCATTGTTGAAGAAATAAAAGAAGACTTTAAATTAGGATACCAAGGTATTGTAGGGCTGCCAGCTGAAGCAAAATTTGGTGTTTATACCGCTTACAAATATTATTTTAAGTTACTCAAAAAACTACAGGGCACTCCCTCTTTAGAAATAAAGAATGCTCGTATAAGGGTGCCTAATTACCAGAAATTTGGACTATTGGCCCGTTCATACGTTAAATTTAAAATGAACTTAGTGTAATGGATATTGTTATTTGGATATTGATTTTTTTAGGCACTTTTCTATTTATGGAATTCATGGCGTGGTTTACCCACAAATATGTAATGCACGGATTTCTTTGGAGTTTACACAAAGATCATCATAAAAAAGATCATGACTCTTGGTTCGAGAGAAATGACCTGTTCTTTATTTTCTATGCCATTGTAAGTATGTCATTGTTTTATTCAGGCACTACAGGTTTTTGGTATGGCTACCCGTTGGGGTTTGGAATTCTGGCCTATGGTATTGCTTACTTTTTAGTGCATGACATTTTTATCCATCAACGTTTTAAGTTGTTTAGAAATGCCAATAACTGGTACAGTAGAGGTGTTAGAAGAGCACATAAAATGCATCATAAACACTTAGGCAAAGGTGATGGTGAATGTTTTGGAATGCTATTTGTTCCTTTTAAATACTTTAAAAAGTAATTGGTTATTCCGCAATTAACTTATTTAATAGCTTATCTATCTTATCATTATCCCAATCTGCAATTGCGTTTTGATGTATAACGATAGCTCCATTTTTATCAATTAGATATGATCCGGGTGGCTTTAATAAGCCTATAGGACTAGGCTCACCAATAATTTGGTAGGTTACCGGAAATGTATAACCTTGTTCATCCATAAATAAATCTACAGGGGCTCTTTCCTCATTCGTAATCACGTAGAATTTCATCTTGTCGCCATACGTATCATACAAGTATTGCACATCTTTTAATTGTGCTTGAGAAGGCATGTGCCACGATGTCCAGAATGTAATAAATACTACTTTTCCTTTTGCCTCATCAAAATTAAAAAACTTCCAATTTTCATCTTTAAGCTTCCAGTCATAGTCAGTAATCTTACCTCTTTTTTCCGGTTTAATTATGGTTGGTGAAGTGGCAAAAAACCTGTTGAGCATAATTTTGCTATAATCACCCAAGGGTGTCACAAAAAAAGAAAGCACGAATGCAATGATCAATAAGGTAAAAACCGTTTGTCTCTTCATAAAAGTAAGCTAGGGGTCAAAACTAAAAAACTCCTGAATAATATCAGGAGTTTTCCTTATAAATTTTAAAAGGTTGTATTAAGATGCGTTTTCTCTCTTAATCACATTTAAAGCTGAACCTTCTCTATACCAACCAATCTGTGCGGCATTATAGGTATGGTTTACTTTAATTACATCTTTACTACCATCAGCATGCACTATTTCTACCGTTAAAGGCTTATCTGGCGCAAAATCCGCAATATCAATAAAATTAAAAGTATCGTCTTCTTGTATTAGGTCGTAATCATTTTCATTTGCAAATGTTAAGCCTAACATACCTTGTTTTTTAAGGTTTGTTTCATGAATACGTGCAAATGATTTCACGATTACCGCAGCTACACCTAAATGGCGAGGCTCCATAGCAGCATGTTCACGTGAAGATCCTTCTCCATAGTTATGATCACCAACTACAATACTTCTTACACCTGCCGCTTTGTATGCACGTGCCGTATCTGGAACACCTCCATACTCACCGGTCAATTGATTTTTGACCATATTGGTTTTCTTTCCAAATGCGTTAACGGCACCAATTAAACAGTTGTTAGAGATATTATCCAAATGACCACGGAAACGCAACCACGGTCCTGCCATAGATATATGGTCTGTAGTACATTTCCCAAAAGCTTTAATCAATAATTTTGCACCCATTAAGCTTTCATCCTTAATAGGAGTAAACGGTTCCAATAATTGCAATCTTTCTGAATCTGAAGCAACTTTTACGGTAACACTAGATCCATCTTCTTTTGGAGCCAGATAACCAGCGTCCTCAACCTCAAAACCTTTTGGAGGAAGCTCCCAACCAGTTGGCTCATCGAACATCACCTCTTCACCTTTTTCGTTGATCAACTTATCGGTCATTGGATTAAAATCCAACCTACCGGAAATAGCTATTGCAGCAGTTACCTCAGGCGATGCAACAAAGGCATGCGTGTTAGGGTTACCATCCGCTCTTTTGGCAAAGTTTCTATTAAATGAGTGTACAATACTGTTCTTTGGTGCATTTTTAGGATCGCTATAACGCGCCCACTGTCCAATACATGGTCCACAAGCGTTCGTGAAAATTTTAGCATCCAATTTCTCGAAAATTCCAAGAATACCATCTCTATCTGCCGTGTATCTTACTTGCTCAGAACCAGGATTGATCCCTAATTCCGCTTTCATTTTTAATCCTTTATCAATAGCTTGTTGTGCAATTGAAGAAGCTCTAGACAAATCTTCATAAGAGGAGTTTGTACAAGAACCAATAAGTCCCCATTCCACAGCCAACGGCCATTCATTAGATGTAGCCTTTTCTGTCATATCACTACCCACTTTTGTAGAAAGATCGGGTGTAAATGGTCCATTCAATAACGGAGTCAATTCAGAAAGGTTAATTTCGATTACCTCGTCAAAATATTGTTCTGGATTTGCATACACCTCAGCATCTGCAGTTAAATGTTCTTTAACCTTATTAGCGGCATCTGCAATATCAGCTCTATCCGTAGCCCTTAAATAGCGCTCCATAGACTCATCATAGCCAAAAGTAGACGTCGTAGCACCTATTTCAGCCCCCATATTACAAATAGTACCTTTACCGGTACAAGAAAGATTTTTGGCTCCTTCACCAAAATATTCAACTATAGCTCCGGTACCACCTTTTACGGTTAGTATTTCGGCAACTTTCAAAATAACATCCTTAGGAGCGGTCCAACCAGAAATATTACCGGTCAATTTTACTCCGATCAATTTTGGGAATTTAAGTTCCCAAGCCATACCCGCCATAACGTCAACAGCATCTGCTCCACCTACACCAATAGCGACCATACCTAAACCACCTGCGTTCACGGTGTGAGAATCGGTACCGATCATCATACCACCAGGGAAAGCATAATTTTCCAATACCACTTGGTGAATAATACCTGCACCCGGTTTCCAGAAACCTATTCCATATTTGTTTGAAACAGACTCAAGAAAGTCGAAAACTTCAGCACTTGTGGAATTGGCAGATTTTAAATCTGCAGTTGCCCCACTTTTAGCCTGGATCAAGTGATCACAATGAACTGTAGTAGGTACTGCAACTTTTGGCTTCCCAGCTTGCATAAATTGCAATAACGCCATTTGTGCCGTAGCATCTTGACAAGCAATACGATCAGGAGCAAAATCTACATAGTCCTTTCCTCTGGTAAATGCTTCAGTAGGGCTACCATCCCATAAATGAGAATACAAAATCTTTTCTGAAAGAGTAAGTGGTTTGCCCACTACCTCTCTTGCTTTGTCTACACGTTCCGCCATGGAAGCATAAACCTTCTTAATCATATCTATGTCAAAAGCCATAAAATTTATTTATAAAATTGTTAATCTATCTTATCCGTACAAGATACGAAATGTACGTTGAATTTAAGAGCGCATATGAAATTAAGAATGATTATAAAAAATGGAAGAAAAAAAGCCCGAGCAAACATGCCCGGGCTTTCCATTATGCTATATACAATGTATTATCTCACCAACTGTTTTGTTGATGGCTTAAACTTCGTTAAAACAATACCGTCTACCGCTGCTTCATATTCTGCCATAGTTGGCGTTCTTCCTAAAATGGTAGATAGCACCACTACAGGGGTAGAAGACAATAAAGATTCTCCTTTTTTCTCACCAGAATCTTTTACGACCCTTCCTTGGAACAAACGAGTTGATGTAGCCATAACCGTGTCTCCTGGCTCTGCTTTTTCTTGGTTACCCATACAAAGGTTACAGCCTGGTCTTTCTAGATAAAGCATGTTTTCATACTTAGTACGTGCCAATCCTTTTGGTGCACTATCATCAAATTCAAATCCTGAATACTTTTGAAGTACTTCCCAATCACCTTCTTCTTTTAACTCGTCTACAATATTATATGTTGGTGGTGCTACAACTAATGGCGCCTGGAAGGTTACTTTGCCTTGTTGTGCCTCAATATTTTTCAACATTTGAGCCAAAATTTTCATATCGCCTTTATGCACCATACAAGACCCTACGAAACCTAGGTCCACCTTTTTGGTTCCACCATAGTAAGATAAAGGTCTAATAGTATCATGCGTATAACGCTTGGAAACATCTTCGTTATTTACATCTGGATCAGCAATCATTGGTTCAGCTATCTCATCTAAATCGATAATAACTTCTGCATGATACTTAGCATTAGCATCTGGTCGTAATGATGGTCTAATACCGGTTTTAAGCTCAGTAATTCTGGTTTCCGCTTTTTCTACAAGTCCCTTTAAAACTTGCTTGGCGTTATCCATGCCTTTATCAATCATTATCTGAATACGGCCTTTAGCAATTTCAAGAGATTCTATCAATGTCTCATCCTCAGAGATGCAGATAGATGCCTTAGCCTTCATCTCTGCTGTCCAATCAGTAAAGGTAAATGCTTGATCAGCTGTTAAAGTACCAATATGAACCTCGATTACACGACCTTGAAATACGTTTTCACCACCAAACTGCTTTAGCATTTGTTGTTGTGTCGCATGAACTACATCACGAAAATCCATGTAAGACTTCATTTGCCCTTTAAAGGTAACTTTTACCGACTCAGGAATAGGCATAGAAGCCTCACCTGTAGCCAATGCCAAAGCAACGGTACCAGAATCAGCACCAAAGGCTACACCTTTAGACATACGGGTGTGAGAATCTCCACCAATAATAATATCCCAATCACCCACGGTGATATCATTTAATACTTTATGAATTACATCCGTCATTGGAAAATACACCCCTTTTGGATCACGACCTGTAATTAAACCAAAGTCGTTCATAAACTTCATAAGCCTAGGAATGTTGGCTTTTGATTTATCATCCCAAACAGATGCCGTATGGCAACCTGATTGATATGCACCATCAACAATTGGAGAGATTACCGTGGCAGCCATCATTTCCAATTCTTGCGATGTCATTAAACCAGTGGTATCTTGAGAACCTACGATATTTACTTCTGCACGAACATATGATCCCGCATGCAAAGTAGCTCCAGAAGTACCCACTGCATTCTTATTGAATATTTTCTCTACCGCGGTCAATCCTTGTCCTTCAATAGAAACCTCTTTTGAAGGCGCATATACTTGAGGTACATCTATACCCAAAACCTTACAGGCAAAAGTTTGTAGTTTCTTTCCAAAAACTACAGCATAAGAACCACCTGCTTTCATGAACTCCATTTTCTGTGGTGTAAATGCTGCAGAAACATCCTTCAACTCAACTTTACCATGATACAATTTTTTCTCTTTTGTATTTATGGTCAAGACAGTACCCGTGGCAACAGAATACATCTGTTTTAAAATTGGTTCACCGTCTTCATCAACAATAGTGTTACCATTTTCATCTTTTTGCTGTACCCAGTTTTTAAGATCCAATCCTATACCTCCGGTTACACCAACGGTTGTTAAGAAAATTGGAGCAATACCATTAGTTCCCGCAATTACCGGGGCAATATTGATAAATGGTACATATGGGCTTGAGGAAATACCGGTCCACAATGCAACATTGTTTACACCGGACATTCTTGAAGAACCAACACCCATTGTTCCTTTTTCCGCAATAAGCATTACACGTTTATCAGGGTGCTTTTCTTTTAGTTCAAGTACCTCTTTTTGCATTTCTTTGTTATGCTCAAAAATACATTGACCATGCAATTCTCGATCAGATCTTGAATGTGCATCACCACCTGGAGAAAGTAAATCGGTTGAAATATCACCAACACCGGCAATGTAGGTCACCACCTCTATTTCTTCTTCAATCTCCGGTAGTTTCGTAAAAAACTCGGCTTGTGCATAGCTTTCAATAATATCTTTAGCTATTTCACTTCCGTTTTTAAGTGCTTCTTCTAGACGATCTGTATCCGCCTCATATAAAAACACCTGTGTCTTTAAAACCTTTGCGGCTTGCAACGCCAATTCTTTGTTATCACCTAAAGCAACATCTAACAATACCTTAATAGACGGACCGCCTTTCATATGCGACAACTGCTCCAATGCAAAAGCCGGCGTAATTTCCTTCACGACAGACTCACCAACGACAATCTCTTTAAGAAATTCTGCCTTTACACCTGCAGCACTAGTAGTACCAGGTAACACATTATAAATAAAGAAATTTAGAGAATCTTCTCTATACTCATTATCTACATCTTTAATTTGTTCAATAATCTTGCTAAGTAAATCAGCGCCATCTATCGGCTTTGGATGAAGACCTTGACTTTTACGTTCTTCAATCTCCTTAAGGTAATCTTTATAAATGCTCATTAATAAGTGATTTGTATATTTAATTGGATATAATAGTGAAATAGCGACTTCATAATTTTCTCTGAAGATTTGTGGAAAATAAGAACACTATTACTACAAATGGACAGATTAATTGATTGTTGAATGTTTTATTCGATTAGAATATTACTTGGTCTTCTAATGGTATCAAAATCAAATGTCATCTGCTAGTTCATTTAAGTTAACGCAATTTCGTAAAATTACGTAATAAAGAACGCATTTAAAACTAAATAAGTATGATTGCGGACTTTTTCTCAAATCCTTTAAAAAGTAGATAGATATCAAACATTTTTCATATCAAAAATGTTTATATCCTTGAAAAAGTGCAGAAAAAGGTGGAATTTTTTTAAAGCAGCTTATCAATAATATCCTCTTCAGTGATACCTTCTGCCTCTGCTTTATAATTTTTAATGATACGATGGCGTAAAATTCCTTTAACAACGGCATGCACATCTTCTATATCTGGTGAGAATTTACCATGAATGGCCGCATTGGCCTTAGCTCCAAGAATAAGGTTTTGAGAGGCTCTTGGCCCTGCACCCCAATCTAAATATTGTTTTACATATTCTGATGCTGTTTCCAGATTAGGCCTTGTACTATTTACCAACTTTACAGCATATTCCACTACATTATCCGCAACAGGAATTCTACGCACCAATTCTTGAATAGCAATGATATCTTTAGCGTTAAAAAGCGCATTGATCACCTGCTTAGTGTTCGAAGTAGTATTTTTCACCACTTTAATTTCCTCTGCTATAGAAGGGTATTTTAATTCTATCGCGAACATAAAACGGTCTAGCTGTGCTTCCGGCAAAGGGTAAGTACCTTCTTGTTCAATTGGGTTTTGCGTAGCTAAAACAAAATATGGCAGTTCCAATTTATGCTGATGACCGGCAATGGTCACAGCTCTCTCTTGCATTGCCTCTAAAAGTGCTGCTTGGGTCTTTGGTGGAGTTCTGTTGATTTCATCCGCCAAAATAATATTGGAAAAAATAGGGCCTTTAAGAAATTTAAAACTTCTGTTCTGATCTAGAACCTCGCTACCAAGAATGTCACTTGGCATTAAATCTGGCGTAAATTGTATTCTTTTAAAGTCTAGTCCTAATGCTTGGGCAATGGTATTCACCATTAAAGTTTTGGCCAGCCCTGGCACTCCTATCAGCAATGAATGCCCTCCTGTGTAAATTGAAAGCAGAATTTGTTCAATAACCTCATCTTGACCAATAATGACCTTGGCTATTTCTTTTTTAAGCTCAGCATGTTTTACTACTAGGCGTTCAATTGCTGCAACGTCTGACATATATTACTTTTTTACCCAATTATTAGCGAAATCACAATCTTTGTTCTCGTCATTAACGCTGATGTAGGTATCTTTAATATGCTCGTCCATCCATTTTTTAATGGCATTGTACTTTTTCTCTGTAAGTGCCAGCTCTTGAATCTTTGTATAATCCTTTGAGAAATCCGCTACGTGCTCATCAAACCTATTGGTAATCTTTAAGATTTTATATTTAGGTGCACCTCCTCTTGGATCTTCTTCCAATACCGGATACGTTATTTCATTATCCTTTAAATTTTGAACCTGATTGTAAAGGGTAGGATCCATTTTTGTAAGCTCAAACTTAGAATCGAAATTTACAGGATTACGTAAAAGTCCGCCATCAAATTTTGTTTCCTTTTCGTCAGAAAAATTCAATGCAGCTTCAGCAAATGTAAATTCCCCATCCATAATCTTTTGACGAATAGTGTCTAATTCAGCCTTAGCTTCATCCAACACATTTTGAGATATTTCTGGCTGGATCAATATATGTCTCAAATCCAATTCTTGACCTCTAATTTTTTCTATGTAAATAATATGATAGCCAAAAACAGTTTCAAAAGGCTCAGAAACTTCACCTTCTTTTAAACTAAAGGCCACATCCTTAAACTTCTTATCAAAACCGGTATCTTTTGTAATACTATAGAAACCACCTTTTGATTTAGATCCTGGATCTTGAGAATATAGAATAGCTTTTACACTAAAGCTAGCATCATTATCTTCCACATCTGCCTTAATCTGGTTTAGCTTATCAACCACCTTTTGCTTCTCTTCCTCAGAAGGCTCTGGCTCTTTGGTAATTTGTGCAATTTCTAACTCAGCGCCAAATACAGGACGTTCATCTTCAGGAATTTTATTAAAGAATTGACGAACTTCTTCCGGTGTAATTTCAATTTCCTTAATGATATCTTGCTGCATACGCTCAGATAACATACGCAACTTATTGATCTTATAAAGCTCTTCCCTAAAACTAGCCTCGTCTGTTTTCTTGTAGTATTTCAACACCTTGTCCATAGATCCGATCTGCTGTACCAACGATTGTAATTGGCGGTCGCCAGTAGCATTTACCTCATCATCAGAGACCAGAATACTATCTTGAACGGCTTGGTTGGCATACAACCTATCTTCCATTAACTTACCTAAAAGCCCGCAGTGTGTAATATCTTCAGTGGAAGCACCTTGACTTTTAAGATCGATCAGCGTTTTTTCAATATCAGAATCCAATATTACATAGTCACCCACAACAGCGGCAATACCATCTAATTTAATTCTCTTAAAATTGTTAGATGAATCTTTTTTTACTGTAACGGCTTCCTCAGCAGCTTCCATTGCTTGGGCTTGATCTGCCTCTGCATTTGGTATTGAATCTTGCGCGATAGCAAAACCGGAAAGCAGCAATGCCCCTATGTAAATACTATTTTTTGTTTTCGAAAACTTCAAATTCATTATCCTTGATTGCTTCATCTAATAATTCAGTTTCTAGTTTGCGTAGGTAGTCCATCTTTCTACGGCTTAATAAAACTTGTTCTATGGTAGGCTTAATAAATGACAACGGAGCAATTTCATTAATATCCTTTGTCTCTACTATTTTTCCCAAATATACCCCGATTGAATCCTCTAATTCAAAAAATTGTGAATTTTTTAAGTACCTATTGGCATTCTCTGCGGTAATTGGAGGTATTTCTTCGAATATTCTTGTATTTCTTACCCAAATTGAATCGTTAAAATTCAGTTTACTGAACTGAACCCCAATAGAATCTAAATAACGTAGGTCATCTTCTTTAAATCTTTTTAAACGCTTACCAACTTCATCTTTGTCCAAAAATCCTTTGGGCAAGGCTACGAATCTAATTCTGGCAATAGGTTCCTTTAGTTTAAAATTCTCTTTGGCGCGCTCGTAAAAAGCTTGAAGTTGTTCCGATGTTATTAGCGAATCCGTTGCTTGGGCCACCAAAGCTTCTTTATACACACTAGTATAGAGCTCGGTTCTATAATCATCTACCAGAGCATTGTATTCCGCAAGTTTTTCTTCGGATAAATTTATTTTGGCCTTGGACAGCAGTAATTGTTTAGACGCCCAATTATTAATATAATTTGTAGCGAATGATGCGCTATCTGCCTTTGACATATTTTCCGTAATCAGTGGAGCAAGGTCTTCTTTATATAAAAAGGACTCGCCTACTCTAGCAATAGCCTTTCTTTCTTCCTCTTTTTTAAACATACCTTCACATGAGGTATAGACAATAGCAATAAGACCTATACCAAGTAAAAGGTAAAACCTGCTGAACAATAATTTAGATTTCTTAGAAAACATCGAGCAAAAATAGCAATTACCAAATCGTGTGCAAGTGCTTAATGATTTACTTAACACCTTTTTTTGGGAGTTACAATATAAACAAATACCTAATAATCAATAAGCACAGCTATTTTTAAAAATTGCAATCAACCTTTAAATAGTAAACGGGCTAAGGTTTTTTCGGTAAATTTGCTTACTTATTTTATAAACCAATACAAGACATTTTTGAACCGACAAATAAAACTAATTTGGGATTTCAGAGGTCCTACGGCACTTAAGACCGCAGAGCACCATGTTAAGCACCTCAATGAATTTATAGCACTAGAAAAAACCGCACTTAACATTACCGGTTTTAATGAAATCAATGACATGTACAGCACAGCCTTCATGGTCGTTGAAGAAAATGAAATGATCAAGGTAAGAGATTTATTAAAACCGCACAGAGGTGAAGTCTACACACCTTAATCTGACACCTATTACATGAAACATTGTTTACTTTTCATTTGCTGCTTCATATTAGTTTCTTGCACCGCCGAGCAACAAAATCCAAATTTTCTTGAGACGGCCTTAGCTTCAAAAGACATTAGTATTAAAAGGGTGATGGACAGTATTGAGAAATATCAGGTTCAAATTAGGTACACCCAAATTGATAGAAGAAATGACAGTGTGCTATTTACGGACTATGATTTTCAGGTAAGTGACAGTGTATACTTTTATCCGGCCAGTACGGTAAAATTTCCAACCGCAGTTTTGGCAATGGAAAAAATAAACCAGACCGACACCCTTACCATACACACCAAATATTACATAGAAGGTGACACTATTGAAAGTACCGTTGCAGATGATGTCAATGAGATATTTGCCGTCAGTGATAATTTAGCCAATAATAGATTAATAGAATTTTTAGGTTTTGAAACCATCAACCAAAGTTTAAAAAATAAAGGCATAGCTCCTGTTAGGCTCTCACATAGACTTGGTTTTCATTCAGAAGATTTAAGAACAAAACCCATCATTATTTACCTTAATGATTCTACCACCGGTATAACACAACCCATTTTAAACAAAACGCCAAAACCTTTAGCATTGTTTGAAATAGAAAAGGGAAAAGGATATTATGAAAATGATGAATATATTAACAAGCCATTTAGCTTTAAGCAAAAAAACTATTATCCCTTATCTGCTCAGCATAACCTATTAAAGCGAATTATTTTTCCAGAGAATTTTAATTTAAATGAACAATTTCATTTAAACAAAGAGCAGCGCGATCACCTGTTAAATGCTATGCACACAGTACCAAAAGAAATGGGTTATGACAAAAAAGAATATTACGATAGCTACTGTAAGTTTTTTCTTTTTGGCGACTCTAAAGATGATATACCAGAACATATCAAAATATATAACAAAGTTGGGTTTGCCTATGGAACATTAACTGATTGCGCTTACATTAAGGACACAAAAAATAATATAGATTTTCTATTGACAGCCACTATATTGGTCAATAAAGATGGTATATTCAATGATGATGTATATGAGTATGATGAAATAGGCATTCCATTTTTAGCACAATTAGGGCGCGAAATATATCAACAAGAACTACAGAGAAAAAAATAATAGAAACAAGAAGTTGACTATGCAAGATAATGCCGGTAAAACCAGAATTAACAAATACTTAAGTGAAGCGGGTTTTTGTTCACGAAGGGCTGCAGATAAACTTATAGAACAAGGTAGGGTAACCATTAACGGTCAAGTACCGGAAATGGGAACCAAAATTTCTGCTGGAGATATCGTAAAAGTAGATGGGGAACTGATCAAGGAACCCAAAGGCAAGTCAACCTATTTAGCATTCAACAAACCTGTAGGTATTGTTTGCACTACCGACACCGGTGTAGAAAAGGACAACATAATTGATTTTATCAATTACCCAAAGCGTATATTCCCAATAGGCAGATTGGACAAACCCAGTGAAGGACTTATTTTTCTAACCGATGACGGCGACATTGTAAATAAGATTTTACGTGCCCGTAACAATCACGAAAAAGAGTATTTGGTAACGGTAGACAAACCGATAACGATCGATTTTCTGAACAGAATGCGAAAAGGCATTCCTATTCTTGACCAAGTAACCAGAGAGTGTGAGGTGTATGAAGTTAGCACTTATCAATTCAGGATCATATTGACCCAAGGTCTTAATAGACAAATTAGGCGAATGTGCGAATATTTGGATTATCGGGTAAAAAAGCTAAAACGTATTAGGATCATGAATGTTCAACTAGATGTACCCGTTGGAAAGTGGAGAGATTTAACCGAAGAGGAATTAAGAGAGATCAATAGATTGGTAAGCACTTCTTCAAAAACGTTTGATGGAAAAAAATAAAGTCTGTTCCCATAACTCCAAAAATTCCACATCAACAAAATGAATAATGGTTAAATAATTAGCTTAATTCACTAAAAATCATTATTTTAAGTAAAAAATTTGCACCATGTCAACTTACAACTTCAATATTAAAAAGCCTCTTAGCGTTTACTATGTTTTAATTCTTTTATGCTGCTTGGGATTAGGAACCCAAGCAATGGTCGCCCAAAACATTAATTTCACTGAGTATACAGGAGAAGTCTTAGACGCTGACAGCAAGAAAACCCTGGTATTTGCCACCCTAACGGTTGACAATACCAATGTCACCACCATTACAAATTCAGAGGGTCAATTTTCTTTAAAAGTACCCAATGAATTTAAAGGAAACAGCTTAACTATTGCTTTCTTAGGTTACAAGACCAAGCAATTGAATATAGCCGATTTACAACCGGAGAAGAACAAAATCTTTATGGAAGAGTTTGTTATGGCATTATCCGAAGCGCAAATAGATGCCCCTAACGATGCTGAAGCTTTAGTAAAAGAGACCTTAGATAAAAAAGGGAGCAATTACTTAGATGAAAATACGGTGATGACAGCATTCTACAGGGAAACCATAAAAAAAAGAAGAACAAATGTAAGTCTTTCAGAAGCTGTTGTAAACGTTTACAAAACACCATACTCCTCTAATAGAACAGATGCCCTTGAATTATACAAGGCTCGTAAAAGCACTGATTATTCAAAACTTGATACCGTTGCCTTAAAATTACAAGGCGGACCGTTCAACACTTTGTTCGTGGACATGGTAAAATACCCTAAATATATATTTACCCCAGAAACATTAAACTATTATGATTTCTCTTTTGATACTTCTACGCGAGTAAACGACCAACTTATTTATGTAATAGACTTTAAGCAAAAGCCAGAAATTATTGATCCGTTATATGAAGGGAAATTATATATAGATGCTGAAAATAAAATTCTAACCAGTGCCATTTACTCTTTGAATATTACCGATAAGCGCCTTGCTTCTCAAATGTTTGTTCGTAAGAAACCAAAAAATGCAGAGGTCTGGCCAACAGAAGTATCTTACCGTGTAGATTACAGGGAAAAGAATGGAAAATGGTATTATGGTTACAGCAATGTTCTTCTTGAATTTAAAGTCAACTGGGATAAAAGACTATTCAATTCAGTGTATAGTATGAGCTGTGAAATGGCCGTGACGGACTGGGAACAAAACTTGACCAACGCCATACCCAGATCAAAGGATAGAATGAAATCTTCTATCATATTAAGTGACGAAGCACTAGGTTTTGCCGATCCAGACTTTTGGGGCGAATACAATATAATAGAACCAGAAAAATCTATTGAGTCTGCCATTAGAAAAATACAACGACAATTACGTAGAGGAAAAATAGACAACGGCGCGGCTGCCGCCCGTTAAAAGTTGTTTCAAGTGGGTTTGAAAAAAATTCCCTTTGGTTTTTCAATAAAGAAAATCAATGGGAATTTTAATTTTATAAGCGACAATTACATTAATTAGCCACCTCACTTATAAATTTCAATCTATACAAACGTAATTCTTCTTCCTCATACTCGCCATCAAACTCTGTCATGGCTTCTTCAAGATTATCACTATCGGCCTCTAAGAAATAATCATGTATTTCTTCTTGTTGATCTTCGTCTAAAATCTCATCGATCCAATAGTTTAAGTTCAACTTTGTTCCACTATAGACGATCTGTTCCATTTCCTTGATCAACTCAGGTATTTCAAGTCCTTTTGCAGATGCTATATCTGATAAAGGCAATTTTCTATCAACATTCTGTATCACATACAATTTTAGAGCAGAATTTGCACCGGTACTCTTTACCACAAGATCATCTGGCCTTATAATTTCATTTTCAGAAACGTATGTATTTATAAAGGCGATAAAAGGCTTTCCGTATTTTTTGGCCTTACCTTCACCTACACCATGAACATTAAGCAACTCTTCATGGGAAATAGGATATTTAAGAGCCATATCTTCTAAAGAGGGATCTTGAAAGACCACAAATGGCGGTACTCCCAATTTCTTTGCTTGACCTTTTCTAAGATCTTTTAATTGTTTTAGAAGTTTCTCATCTGCAATTCCGCCAGATTTAGCAGCTCCTACAATAGCATTATCATTTTCGGCATTGTACACATGATCTTTGGTCATCATGAAAGAAGAAGGTTTCTTTAAAAACTCCTTACCACTATCAGTTACATGAAGTACACCGTATTGCTCTATTTCTTTTCTCAAAAGTCCCGCAACCAATGTTTGGCGTATTAAGGCCATCCAATACCCCTTATCTTTATCAGAACCAATACCAAAGAATTCTTTTTCATTGGTTTTATGAGATGATATTATTGCATTGGTCTTACCTCTTAAGGTATTTACAATTTCCTTTGATTTAAACTTTTCACTAGTTCCGGTCACCACTTTTAATAGCTTTTCTACACCATCCTTAGCCTCTTCTTTT
Organism: Maribacter sp. 6B07; assembly: GCF_002700155.1. Taxonomy (NCBI): domain Bacteria; kingdom Pseudomonadati; phylum Bacteroidota; class Flavobacteriia; order Flavobacteriales; family Flavobacteriaceae; genus Maribacter; species Maribacter sp. 6B07. Next base: position 106,424 of record NZ_PDUT01000001.1, read on the forward strand.
TCTTTTGGGTTTCTGGTGTTGTCATCCATATCTGCCCCTTCACCGTTAACCTCGTCGAATTCTTCACCAAAATAATGAAGCATAAACTTACGTCTAGACATAGAGGTTTCTGCATAGGCTACAACTTCTTGCAACAGCGCATTTCCTATCTCTTGCTCTGCTACCGGTTTACCGGACATAAATTTCTCAAGCTTCTCTATATCCTTATAAGAGTAATACGCCAAACAATGACCTTCGCCACCATCACGGCCTGCCCTACCCGTTTCTTGGTAATAACTCTCTATACTTTTAGGAATATCATGATGTATAACAAAACGAACATCTGGCTTGTCTATACCCATACCAAAAGCAATAGTGGCCACAACCACATCTACATCTTCCATCAAGAACATATCTTGGTATTTAGATCTAGTTTTAGCATCAAAACCGGCGTGATACGGCACGGCACTTACGCCATTTACCTGTAAAACCTGGGCCAATTCTTCTACCTTTTTTCGGCTTAGACAATATATAATACCGGATTTACCTGAATTTTGTTTTACAAAACGGATGATATCCGCCTCAATATTCTCCGTTTTGGTACGTACCTCATAAAACAAATTGGGTCTATTGAAAGATGCCTTGAACAAAGTGGCTCCACCAATTCCTAAATTCTTTATGATGTCTTCCTGCACTTTAGGTGTAGCCGTAGCGGTAAGTCCTATAATAGGAATATTATCGCCCAAACGTTCAACAATAGATTTTAGGTTTCTATACTCAGGTCTAAAATCATGCCCCCATTCAGAGATACAATGCGCTTCGTCTACCGCTACAAAAGAAATAGTAACCGAGCGCAAAAACTCTACATTCTCTTCTTTTGTCAATGACTCTGGAGCAACATATAAAAGTTTAGTAACGCCGTTGGTAATATCTTGCTTTACCTGTTTTATTTCACCTTTGTTCAATGATGAATTGAGCACATGTGCTATTCCGTTCTCAGAAGATACACCACGTATGGCATCTACTTGATTCTTCATTAAAGCAATAAGTGGAGATACAATAATTGCGGTACCTTCTTGCATTAACGCAGGTAATTGGTAGCAAAGCGATTTACCACCGCCGGTAGGCATAATTACAAACGTATTATTCTGTCTTAAAACATTTTTAATTACCTCTTCTTGAAGTCCTTTAAACTGAGAAAACCCAAAATATTTTTTTAATGAGGAATGTAAATCGATATTGTCAAATTCTTTACTGTCTGTCACATTTTACATTTAAGGGGACACTACTTACTTTAAAAATCTATAAGCGAACAAAATTAATCTTTTGCCAATCTTGGCGTTTCTAAATTATTATGCGATAATCGGCATTTAAAATTAAGTTTGTTTAATTTTGTCATCTTAAAGATAATACATTCTTTTAGGAATACAATCCATAATTTGAATAATAGATTGATTGCAACGGACACCATTATTGGCTTAGCGAAAAAAACCATTGAAACTGAGCGTGATGCTATAGCACAACTTTCATCTCTTTTGACCGACGATTTTGCCAGTATCGTAAACTGCATTATCCAGGCAAAAGGCCGTGTTATAATTTCTGGTATTGGCAAGAGTGCCATCATTGCCACTAAAATTGTAGCTACCTTGAATTCTACAGGTACTCCCGCAATTTTTATGCATGCAGGCGACGCCATTCATGGAGATTTGGGAACCGTACAAGATAATGACGTGGTCATCTGCATTTCTAACAGTGGAAATACGCCCGAAATCAAGATGTTGGTACCGCTCATAAAAAGAGGTACAAACAAATTAATTGCAATGACCGGTAATACCGATTCTTTTTTAGCAAAGCAGGCAGACTACATTTTAAATACCCATGTAGAAAAAGAGGCTTGCCCCAATGGTTTAGCTCCTACAACAAGTACTACCGCACAATTGGTAATGGGAGATGCTCTGGCAATTGTTCTATTGGAAATTAAGGGATTTACCAGTTCTGACTTTGCCAAATATCACCCTGGCGGATCATTGGGAAAAAGACTTTATCTTAGAGTTTCTGACCTTGTGAGCAAAAACCAAGTGCCAATTGTACAACAAGACGAAGAGGTCAAAAAGGTTATTGTTGAAATTTCTAAAAAAATGTTAGGGGTCACTGCCGTACTTGATGGAGAAAAAGTTGTTGGTATTGTTACCGATGGCGACATAAGACGAATGCTAAACAAGTATGATAATATAAAAGGATTGACCGCCAAAGATATCATGACCACCAACCCTAAAACAATATCTGCCAATACTTTAGCCATAAAAGCATTAGAGCAAATGCAGAAAAAGGGAATCTCACAACTGTTGGCCATGGATAATAATACCTACATTGGTGTTATTCATTTACATAATTTAATAAACGAAGGTATTTTATAATGAGTTCCAAAGCTACTACCTCTCCTAACGAGATGTCATTTCTAGACCATTTAGAAGAATTAAGATGGCATTTAATAAGATCAGTTTTGGCAGTTGTCATTATTGGAAGTGTTGCCTTTTTAATGAAAGATTTCATTTTTGACACGGTTATTTTCGGACCTAAAAAAATGGATTTCCCCACCTACAAATTATTTTGTGATATCGCAACATATTTTGGATTTGACTCGGCTTTTTGTGCCGATAAACTACCATTTACCATACAAAGTAGATTAATGTCCGGGCAATTTTCCGCACATATTTGGACATCGATCTGGGCCGGTTTCATTATTGGCTTTCCTTATGTTCTTTATGAAATGTGGAAATTCATTAGTCCGGGACTTTACGAAAAAGAACGAAGAAATTCTAGAGGCTTTATTTTCATAGCATCTTTCTTATTTTTTCTAGGTGTATTGTTCGGGTATTATGTGGTATCTCCGTTATCCATTAACTTTTTAGGAACCTACCAAGTAAGTTCAGAGGTTACCAATGAATTTGACCTTGCCTCTTACATATCTACCGTTAGAGCATCTGTAATTGCCTGTGGTGTTTTATTTGAACTACCTATCATTATTTTCTTTTTGACCAAAATAGGCCTGGTAACCCCAGAAATAATGAGAAAATACAGGAAAATAGCATTGGTGGTCGTATTGATCTTATCTGCCGTAATAACTCCGCCAGACGTTGCCAGCCAAATTATAGTGGCCATACCGGTATTGATCTTATATCAAGTAAGTATCTATATTTCTGCTATGGTATTGAGAAAAGAAAGAAAAAAAGCTGAAAAAGAAAAAAAAGCAAATAGAAATGTCAAATCAAATTGAAGAATTTAACGCGTATCGTTCTAAGATGAACGATAAGTTATTGGCCGATAATAATAAAATAGTAAAACGTATATTCAATTTAGACACCAATGCTTTTGCCGCTGGTGCCTTAGATGTGAAAACCAAAGAGTTATTAGGTCTTGTGGCGTCTACGGTGTTACGATGCGATGATTGTGTAAAATATCATTTAGAAAGTTCATACAACGAAGGTGTATCTAAAGAAGAGGTCATGGAAACTTTAAGTATAGCTACTTTGGTAGGCGGTACTATTGTTATACCACATTTAAGAAGAGCTTATGAATACTGGGAAGAATTAGAAAACCAAGAAGGTTAAAAAATCCCTAATTACTTTTCTAGCAGACCAATAACCAATAGATTTGAAAACATGAAGTTACGTGCCGACAATATTATGAAATCCTACAGAGGCCGTAGGGTGGTTAAAGGAATTTCCCTTGAGGTAAACCAAGGAGAGATTGTAGGGCTACTTGGACCAAACGGTGCGGGTAAAACTACATCCTTTTACATGATTGTTGGCCTTATCAAACCTAACGGCGGAAGTATCTATTTAGACGACATGGAGATTACCAAATTCCCCATGTACAAAAGAGCACAAAACGGTATTGGGTACTTGGCACAAGAAGCGTCGGTATTTAGAAAACTAAGTATAGAAAAGAACATTCTCAGCGTACTACAACTAACCAAATTAAGCAAGAAAGAGCAGCACATGAAAATGGAATCGCTCATTGAGGAATTTGGTCTGGGGCATATTCGAAAAAACCGTGGCGATTTGTTATCTGGTGGGGAGCGAAGAAGAACTGAGATTGCAAGAGCTTTGGCTACCGATCCAAAGTTTATTCTTCTTGACGAGCCTTTTGCAGGAGTAGACCCCGTGGCCGTAGAAGACATACAACGTATTGTAGCGCAACTAAAGAACAAAAACATCGGTATACTCATTACCGATCACAATGTTCAAGAAACACTTGCCATTACAGAACGTTCTTACCTAATGTTCGAAGGCGGAATTTTAAAATCCGGTATTCCAGAAGATCTGGCTGCAGATGAAATGGTACGTAAAGTATATCTTGGGCAGAATTTTGAGCTACGTAAGAAGAAGCTAGATTTTTAAAAACAAGAACTATTCCTTATACTTTTTAAGGTTATGTAATCCCCAGCCAAAGAACAACAATTCTAATAATAATGCGGGAGTAAACAAAGGGGATACACCGTCAAACAATGTACTTACTATTCTTCCTAATGATATTCCTCCCATAAAAAGGACATTGCAGACCGTTGCCCCGTACCAAAATTTAGGATTTAAAGCACCAAATAACCAATATAGGCCAACTCCCATATAAATTCCCATTACGGCACGTAGCATGTTCTTCAATTCTAAATCTACCACCTGAAAACCCAAAAGTTCTGGCATAACAAAAGTAGGATAGGCGCCATACACCAAACCTGCAATAATGACGATTACAGCTGAAAGTAAAAGATTAAGATTTTTAGGAATTACCATAAAACCGTTTACCATAAAGTTGAAAATATCTAAAAGCCGCCAATCCGCCCACAAAAGAAAATATAGCCAACATCCAAAATACATGTTGATGCCCTTTTAAACCCGGTGATGCATCTAATAAGTACCCCATTGCGGGTCCGGCAAAAATATCTGGAGTATAGCCTACCAATGAGATAATACCCACAGCGGTACCCGTTAAAACCAAAGGGATTCTACCACTTTGCATAACCGCGAAATACAGTGAACGTATGGCGTAAACACCAAGCGCCACAATCATAATCGAAAATATGAACATAGCATAAGAAACATTTTCAACTACTCCTAGAGCAAAAATCAAAGAACCAAAGAAGGCTATTACAAAACCTATGAACAAAAACAAACTAGGTCTAGATCGATCTGCAACAATACCGATCAACACCCCTACTGCCGGTCTTGCAAATAACAAAACAGTACCAACTTCCGCTGAGGCAACTTCATTAAGCAACATTACATCTTGAGCATACAGCGAAAAAATATCCGTAATCTTATAGCCAACATAGGCACATAGAATAATGACCATTAACAATTGAACCGATGGCAACCGCAGCACCTCTTTAATCTGCGAAGCTGTAATACGATCAATGACAATTTCTTTTTCCTGATCTGCAGGTAATTTCATGAACAACCATACCAAAACACCCACTACGGCAACAATACCTGCAGAAGTTAAAATAACATATCTAAAAGCAAAACGGCTCTCTTCCAAACTAGCGACTTCCAAATCCGTCGTCATAAAATAAGAAAACACCACTACCCCAAGTGTACCGAACAAGGCTCCTACCAAGCCCCTACCACCATCTAAAAACCCGAATGCCCTGCCTTGAGAATTTATACCGCCCCAAACACGGGTAGCCTTTATCATGGGAGACCAAAAGAGAAATATGGTAGTAAAGCCCCAAAATCCGTAAAGAACCTGTAATGTAGCATAATTAGGAAAAGTAGCGAATACCAAACCGCCCATTGCAGTCATCCAAAGTGCAATGGCTATTAACTTTCTTGGTTGATATTTATCTGCTAACGGACCACCAAGCACATATGAGACCAACGCTACAAAACCGTACACCGAAAAGCACAGACCCAAAGAAACATTATCGAGTTCAAAAACCTTTAAAACAGTAGGTCTAAAAACACGTTGTAGCACAAACGGCAAAATAAAGACACTTTCCCCAGCCAATATCAATAATAAGAGATAGTACCAGGGTGCTTTTTCAGGTTGTTTCATTTTACTTTTATAGGAATCCAAACTTCTTCTTCTGAGTTGGGATCGTTGTTTTTATATTTTGCTCCAAGCACTTCAAAATGTGGGCGACCATCTAATTGATATTCTGAGTTAGGAATCCATTCCCCATAAATATATTGAAAGAAAGCAGGTGCGTTTTGTGCACTTCCTGTATAATGAAATACGGCATATAAGCCAGTTTCCAATAGCAACATGTTCATGCCTTCGGGAATATGATCCACTTCATCAACCTCAACACAAGCCCACTTTACAAATTCGCTACCAGCGCTAAATCGTTCAAAATAATGGCTAGGATATTGTTGCAGTGATATAAAATCTTCAGACGCCCTATGATCCACTTCCTTACTAAGTTGCCTAAACGTTTTCCAAAGTTGAGGGGTTTTATTATCTAACAAACTCATTTCAACAGATAATCCTATCAACTTTTTTTCTTTAAGGGTAATAATCTTAGGAATCATATTTCTACAGCTATTCTCCAAACTTAAGAAATTCATATAGAACAGTTATAAAACCAACTGACCTTAGGTCATTATTGTTACCGATAGTTTCAATAACACAAACATAAAGTTCAACTAACATAGATTGATCGGAATTAAAACAATTTTGAGGAAACTAATTTACCAGATGAAAAAGACGAAAAACACCAGAAGAAATTTTATTCAAAAAACCTTAATGGCTTCCGGGGGAATAATTTTAGCCCCAAACATTATAAGCTGTAGCGAAGATGACAATGTACAAGTTGAATATGACGAATCTCAATTAACTGTACAAAACTTTAGTTATGGGGTTGCCAGTTTTGACCCAAGTAATTCTGGTGTAATCATATGGACACGTTATACCACGGCAAATGTTGAAATTATCTGGGAAGTTTCTACGCAATCGGATTTTAGTAGCATATTAAGAACCGGAAAAATAACAACTGAAACCTATAGGGACAATACTTTGGCCATTGAATTGACCGAGCTAGAAGCTGATCAAAAATTATATTATAGATTCATAAGTACTTCTGATAATTCCATTTCCGTGGTTGGTGAAACCATTACACTACCAACCGATGCTACGCAAGCCAAGTTAGCAGTTTGTTCATGTTCTAACTACCAAGCAGGTTTGTTCAATGCGTACGATGCAATGGCAAATTCCGATGCAGATATCATTGTTCATTTAGGAGACTACTTTTATGAGTATGGTGCCGGAGGATATGGCTCAACAGCAGAAAATGCATTTTTAAATCGTTCTCATGAACCAGAGGGAGAGATTATTTCATTGGATGACTACCGCACCCGATACAAACAATATAGATCGGATACATCCTTACAATTGGCGCACCAAAAAAAGCCTTTTATCTGTGTTTGGGACGATCACGAAATTGCCAATGACACCTATAAAGAAGGTGCTGAAAACCATGATGAAGCTACCGAAGGTAGATTTGAAGTAAGAAAGCAAAATGCCTTACAAGCATACAGCGAGTTTTTACCATTCTCAAGAATTTCTGCAGATGATAATAGCCTTATCTACAGATCTGTAAATATTGGAAACCTAGTTAATCTGGTGTTAATGGATACTCGTTTAATTGGCAGGGACAAACAATTAAGCATCACAGATTATTTTACTGCAACCGGTTTTGACGCTGTTGCATTCCAAACAGCATTATCAGACCCTAACCGTTCTATTTTAGGTACGGAACAAAGAGATTGGGTCATTTCAGAAATCGGTAACAGTTCTGCAAAATGGCAGGTACTGGGGCAACAAGTGCTTATGGGTAAAATGAACGTGCCGGCAGAATTACTAACTGCTTTTGGCTCACCCAATTTTGCGACTATCCTTACAGAACTAGTGACCATAAAACTTAGGCATCTTAATAACGACCCAACATTGACACCGGAAGAAATAGCAAGGGTAACATCTGTTATTCCATATAACTTAGATGCTTGGGACGGCTACCCAGTAGACCGTGAAATCATATACGGAGCGTTGAACGGCAAAAAAATTGTTACACTTGCCGGCGATACCCACAACGCTTGGCAAAATACACTGATTGCTGCAGATGGTTCTGAAGTAGGCATTGAATTGGCAACTTCTTCCGTTAGCTCACCTGGTTTTGAAACTTACCTGGGTGCAACCGTCACCCCAGAATTAATAGCAGGTTTTCAAGAAGCAATGACAACCTTAATAGACAACCTAAATTATTTTGATGCTTCTAGAAGAGGATTTATGATGACCACTTTTACATCTACTGAAGTAACTTCTGAATGGATTTTTGTAGACACTCTTTTATCAACGTCCTATAGTACGGAGGTAGGGTACACTTATAGCTATTCGTAATTTAACTTTTATGGATAAAAAAGCCACTTTGTTATTCATTGTGGCTTTTTTTTATAATACCAAAAGCCCGTGATCCTGTAAGCCTAGTAAAGGCTTAGAATACCAGAACAATTCAAAATCCTCAAATTGCATTTCAAAATCTTTCTTTAATTGGGCAAAGGTAATTGGTTTATTGGTTGGACTTATTTTCTCTAAATTATCCAATAGCCACTCACCCTGTTCTTTATCGACCGTAATTTCGTATACATCCGTGGTGGAATGAAAATATAACTGTAATTGCTCCCATGACCTACCCTTTTTCTTTTTCACCTGTTCTTGCACTAGTGGCATTTGCCCTATAAAAACAATCTTAGCGGTAGGTTTTGTTTTTAAGACCACTTCTTGTTGCAGGCAATCATAAATATAATCGGGTGATATGGTAGATTGCGGAATATCAAAATCGAACCATTCTTGTAAGCTCATATCAAAACCGATACCGTGCATAAAATTAAAGAGCGATTTCTTTAATCCGAAGCTGAATATACCGTGATCTATACCGGTTTTATCCTTAAAATCTATATCGTTGTTTGCAAAGCTGATATCTTTTAAATTTGGCATTACCCCATATTCTTCAGGATCTAAACCAACCGGACTGTGCGCCGTTAATGCAAATTGGTGCCAAAAGCCAGATTGTATAATTCCCAGCTCAAACAACTGCCTTACCATTTCTAAACTATCTACCGTTTCTTGAACGGTCTGCGTTGGGTAGCCATACATTAAATACGAATGCACCATGATGTTCGCTTCGGTGAAATTTCTAGTAACCTGTGCTACTTGCGCTACCGTTACGCCTTTATCTATCAGTTTTAAAAGCCGGTCAGAAGCCACTTCCAAACCACCAGAGACCGCAATACAGCCCGATGCTTTTAATAGATAACATAAATCTTGGGTAAAATTCTTTTCAAAACGAATATTCGTCCACCAAGTAATGGTCAAATTTCGTTTTAACACCTCTAAGGCAAAAGCCTTCATTAACGAAGGTGGTGCCGCTTCATCAACAAAGTGAAAACCTGATTCACCGGTTTGGGCAATTAAAGTTTCTACACGATCTACCAGCATACTTGCGGCAACCGGCTCGTAGATTTTAATATAATCTAAAGAAATATCGCAAAAGGTACATTTACCCCAATAACAACCATGAGCCATGGTAAGCTTGTTCCAACGACCATCGCTCCACAGACTATGCATTGGGTTGGTAATTTCAATGACCGAAATATAATTCTCTAATTGCAGATCAGCATAATCTGGTGTACCCACATCTTGCTGCTTATAATCTTGCCTTAAACTATTATTCTTATAAACGACTTTACCATCCTCTAAGACAAAAGCACGCTTTAACTCCCCTTTTCCATGAACTATATATTGATGTACCAATTCTAACGGGAGTTCACCATCATCCAAAGTTATAAAATCAAAAAATTCAAACACCCGAACATCGGTAAGGCTGCGCAATTCTGTATTTGGAAATCCGCCACCCATGGCTATTTTCACATCAGGATAATTAGTCTTTATAAATTGGGCACAACGAAAGGCGCTATATAAGTTCCCTGGAAAGGGTACCGAAAAACAAACCAATTTGGGTGTGTGATCCTCTAATTGCTTTTTTAAAATATTTAGAGTTAATTCATCAATGAAAGTTGGGTCATCACCCAAATGACCATATAGCTCATCAAAAGAATTGGCACTGCGCCCAAGCCGTTCTGCATATCTACTAAAACCAAAATTGGGATCTATACATTCTACTATAAAATCTGAAAGATCCTCCAGATACAGAGTTGCCAAATGCTTGGCTTTATCTTGCATACCCATATTCCCAAATGCCCATTCCAAATCATCCAATTGTTGAAATCTAGAAGCTTTTGGCAAAAAACTATCGGTACATAACTGCCTAGCCAAAGTATCATTTTTACCTTGTAGAAATAGAATAACCGCATCTAAGGTTTTTAAGTACTCATGACGAAGTGCATATATTCTTTGGGTATTCTCAGTTACAATAGCATCTGCCTCAAAAGCCATTGCAAACAGCTGCTGAAATGTATTTTTATTGAAGAGTGATAAAATAACCTCAATCCCTAAATCTGACTGGTAAGAAGAAATATCCTTTGTGTTCAAAAAACCCTTTATGTATGCCGTTGCCGGATACGGAGTGTTTAATTGAGTAAAGGGCGGTGTTATTAAAAGAAGGTCTTTCACTAGCGATTTTTAGAACAAGGTAGCAAAGATAATGGTTACGCTACTCATTATTCAATATCTCACGCACCGCTTGTTGGTATGCTCTGGGTTTGCTGGCTACTTTTTGCAATCTTTTGTATAGTTCGGTAATTATCTGCACGATCAGGCAAAAAGGAAAAGAACTTTTTTTCAATACTAACTATAATAGCATCTGACGTTCTTTGTACCGTTAGAATTGAATCTGAATATCTTCGTTCTAATTGAAATTTCAGCTTAACATCTGTTCTTTCTATAATTTCTGATTCTACTAAAGGATTTTCAATTAATTCATTAAGTTGACGCCAGTTTTCTTCGCTATTTTCCAAACATAAACTATGCTTAGATTCAAGAAAATCTTCATATGAAATCTCACTATATTTTTCATAATCAAATAGTTGCCAAAAAGTTATACCAAATGCCCCAACAAACCCTACAATAATTTGAAATTCCCAGTCATTAAAATCAAACTTATCAAACCATAGCATTACTCCAAAACAAATTGGAAAAAACATTACTACTTTTAATAAAAATTTGGTGGTTTTATTTTTCATAATAAGTTATTTGTAATATCTTACAATATAAGAAAAATCTCACTCTTTATTCAATATCTCACGCACCGCTTGTTGATAAGCCCTAGGATTGTTGGCTTTTTTTATTTTTTTAAAAGCTTTATGCGGATTAGAAGTAGACAGTGCAAAATACTCCCAAAAGCCCCTCATTTTCATTTTTATAGGCGTTGGTCCTGATAAAGCCTCATCATATTGCTGATAGATTGTATCGTGAAAATCTGAAAAAATCTTCCAACGGTCTTTTGGATATTCGGTGGTATTGTTCTTGATCATACTAGGCAGAAATGGGTCAGCGATCAAACCCCTGCCCATCATAAAATGGTCTATGCTAGGAAAGCGCTCTTTCATTTCTTTAAACTTAGCTACAGTGGTAATATCTCCATTATAGTAGAGTTTGTGTTTGGTACCATCTATACATTTCTGAAAAGCATCTAAATCTACACCGCCTTTATACAGCTGCTTTCCTATACGCGCATGAATGGCAATATTCTTTAACGGATACTTATCTAGAATTGGAAAAACATCTAAAATCTCTTCTGCGTGCTCATAGCCCATTCTCATTTTCATGGAAACCACTACATCTGTTTCTTCATGCGCACGTTTCAAAATATGGTCAATTTTCTCAGGATTACAAATGAGTCCGCTTCCCATACCTTGCTTTGTTACCATTGGGTAAGGGCAACCTAAGTTCCAGTTAAGTTCCTTATAACCTAAACTTTGAATATACTTAATCACAAATAAAAACTCATCGGCATCGCCCGTCATTACCTGCGGTATTACCTCTAGAGTAGTGTTATTATCAGGTTGTAAATCTTTCTGATACGAATTTTTGATGACCATTTTACCGTTCAGTCTAATGTATGGCGCATAAAAAGTATCTATACCTCCAAAATATTTATGAAACGCATTACGAAACCTAAAATCGGTAAAGCCTTGTAAAGGTGAAGATAGTAAGGTGACTGACATTTAAAAGTGGCTACTTGTTGTGCAGTTTCTTGAGTTTTGCAACAACAGATTCAGCTGCAAAAATAGCGCCTTCCATGTAACCTGAGTGATGTTTTGAAGTTTCTGCACCAGAAATAAACAATTTATTACCATTTAGAGGTGTAGAAAATACAGTATGACCTCCATTTTGATGTGGAAACAAATGGTCTGCCTGCATGTCCGATTTTGTAAATTCTTCATTAAACCAAGCCGTTTCATGATACGCCTCATAGTGTAAAGCATCATCACCAAAAACCATTTTTAATTGCGCTTCAATTTTTTCTATACGTTGTTCTTTAGTAAAACGGGCACAACTACCCGATGCAAAACCAACCAGGGCAAATGAATTGTTTTCTACATTAGACTGATCATAAAACTCCGTTAAAGGACCAACATTACTAAATATAGTGCCCGATTTTCCCTGCGCTCTCCAAAATGGCTTTTTATAGGTTAATGCGACTTTGATGGAATCTTGCATCCATGTATGCGTGTGCTCTGCAATGGTTTGCAACTCATTTGGCAATGACGGAGAAAAATCAATTTGATCAATTAAAACTGCAGGGGGCAATGTTGAAATAACGACATCGGTAACCAACGTATGAGATTTAGTAACCACTTTGGCTTTATCTTTCTCAAAAATAACTTTATCTACTTTTTCGTTCAACAAAACCGTTTCTGGCGCAAGTTTAGAGAAAATTGCATTTATTAAATCTACCGTACCATTCTTAAAACGATAACTAGGGCTATCACTAGGGACAGCAATTTCTTGAGGTGGCACATTTGAAAATGTTTGAAAATAAGATATACCGGTCATGAATTGTTCAAAATAGGGAACATTGAACTCTTCTATAACATCCAATAAATGATAATGGCCGTCATTAAACCAAGTGGCACCCATTTCAACTTTGGTTTTATTGGATTCCACGGTATGTATTCTTCCTCCAATACGACTTCTAGCTTCTAATACCTTTACATTAAAACCAAGTTCTTGTAGACGGTACGCAGTTAACAAACCAGATAATCCTGCGCCGATAATTACTATCGTTGTATTCATGCTAATAAAAAATGGAAATTAAAAGTTTATGAAATATCGGCTTGTAATGCACTTACAGTAACCAATAACTGACCAATATGTCTTTGGCTATGCTCCGCTGCATGAAACAATAAACCTATAACGGTTGTCGGTAATTTTTTTCTACCAACAGTTCTTTCTTCGGTAAGTGAATTTTCTGGAACGGTTTTAAAATACCCAATAGCCTCTTCTACTTTAGCAGAAAATTGCTCTTGCAAATAGATTACCTCTGTATTAAGATTAAAAGTCCCTTCTTGTTTCAAAAAAGTAAATTGTTCATCTGATAACGATTCACCTTTAGCGTAGGTCAACATGCGATCTAATACTCCCGTCACATGGTTCATATGAAAACCTACGGAAGCCCTACCTTCCGTTTTAGCCCATAATAATTCTTTAGGGAAATCAGCAGTATACTTTTTTAACTCTCGTTCTGATTGTAAAAGTGCATGTGCGGCAGGCTGTAACAAATCTGGCACACCTTCAATTGGTCCACTTAACCAAAACTCATATTCTTCATTCTCCATAGTTATCTTTCCTAAATGTACAGTATTAAAGTCTCTCTTGTACTACTGAACTTACTACATAGAATATAATAATTAAAGGGATGGCCATAAATTTCATGGTTACAATAAGCACCAGGCTAATAATTAAAAAGATATAACGCATGGCATTATCCTTAAAACTGGTATTCTTAAATTTTAATGCGAACAAGGGCAAATTGGCATTCAACAAATAGGCGCTTACCAATGTCAAAATTATTAAGAACCATTGATTGAGAATAATACCGTTTAACAATTCATTGTTTTGATACATTAATATAAGCGGTAACGAAAGAATTAACAAAGCATTGGCCGGAGTAGGCAAACCAATAAAGGAAGAGGTCTGGTTTTCATCAATATTGAACTTAGCCAATCTATAACCTGAAGCCATTGTAATTACAAATCCGAAAAAAGGCAATAAATGCTGAAATGTAATGGTACCACTTTCTAGAAAAAAGTGAGAACCATCTCCCCAACCACTTGTCTGCGACATTGCCAACAACTGAAACATTACAATACCCGGTACCAAACCACTTGTGATCATATCGGCCAAAGAATCTAACTGAAGGCCTAATTCACTTTTTACATCGAGAACACGTGCTGCCAATCCGTCAAAAAAATCGAAGAATATACCCAGAGCCACAAAAATTGCGGCAATTTCCAATTTATTCAAAACGGCAAAAACCGATGCCACACAACCGCAGAAAACGTTTAAAAGAGTAATAAAATTTGGAATATGTCTTTTCATAATACTTCGCCTAAGGTCAAAAAAGGAGCAAGATTGGCATGCCCCTTTAACAATATTTGCTCTAAAATAATATAATTAAATGGTGGTAAAGATTTTCAACATAAAAATACTATAGCAACATCAGCATTCTTTATTTTCTCCAAACCTAAAACCAGTTCAAATCAACACCTAAATAACTGTTTTACTTTTATTTACACCCACCCCATCAGAATAAAAACTAACTTCCACTATAACATATCACAAAATAATAGGGATATGAAAAATATTATGCATGCATAGTATTGTTTAGTTAAAATATTAAGTTTAAATTATGACCAATGTAACAATAATCAACAAAAAATAGATTTTTATAACACGAATACATCATAACACTAACCATAAAAATATTGTCAAAAAATGAAAATTAAAAAGGTTTTAGTAGCTAACCGAAGTGAGATAGCCATACGTGTATTACGTGCCTGTACCGAGCTGAACATTAAAACGGTTGCCATTTACACTTATGAAGACCGCTATTCTCAACACCGTAACAAAGCCGATGAATCTTACCAAATCGGTGAGGACAATCAGCCATTAAAACCTTATTTGGATATTCCACAGATTATAGCATTGGCAAAGGCTAAAAATGTAGATGCCATACACCCAGGCTACGGATTTCTTTCTGAAAACTCTGAATTTGCAAGACAATGTGCTGCCAATGACATCATCTTTATAGGTCCTGACCCAAAAGTGATGGATGCCTTGGGCGATAAGATTACTGCCAAGAAAGTAGCCGTAAAATGTAACGTTCCTATCATTGAAAGCAATAAAAAGAAATTGACTTCTTTAAAAATTGCCTTGTCAGAAGCCGCTACAATTGGCTACCCTGTTATGCTTAAGGCTGCATCTGGTGGTGGCGGTCGTGGTATGCGCATTATTAGAAAAGATGAAGATCTAGAAATGAATTTTGATTCTGCTAGAAATGAAGCCCTCAATGCATTTGGAGACGACACCATGTTTCTTGAGAAATATGTGGAAGACCCTAAACATATAGAGGTACAGATCGTAGCAGATAACCATGGAAATATTCGCCACTTACACGAACGCGATTGTTCCGTTCAACGCCGTCACCAAAAAGTGGTAGAGATCGCACCTTCCCATAACGTTAGCGAAGAAGTAAAACAAAACCTTTATAAATATGCCGTTGACATTGCCAAAGAAGTTAACTATAACAATATTGGAACCGTAGAGTTTTTGGTGGATCCCAATGACAATATCTATTTTATTGAGGTGAACCCAAGAATACAGGTAGAACATACGGTTACAGAAATGGTAACCGGTATAGATTTGGTAAAAACACAAATTTTCGTTGCCGGCAATTATAAATTAGATAGTCAGCAAATCAAAATATACGGTCAAGAAACCATTGCCACTTATGGCTTTGCCTTACAGTGTAGATTGACCACCGAAGATCCGGGCAACAATTTTACCCCGGATTATGGTACGGTAACCACGTACCGTAGTGCCTCTGGTATGGGAATTCGTTTAGATGCCGGTAGTATTTATCAAGGATATCAGGTGAGTCCGTTTTTTGATTCCATGCTGGTGAAAGTTTCCTCGCACGGCAGAACACTTGACGGTGCCACCCGTAAAATGGTTCGTGCGTTAAAAGAATTTAGAATTAGAGGCGTAGAGACCAACATACATTTCCTTCAGAATGTAATACAGCATCCTACTTTCAAAGAAGGTAAGGTAACCGTTAATTTTATACAGAACACTCCTGCCCTATTTGATATTAAACTACCACAGGATAGAACCTCAAAGGTGGTGAACTTTTTGGCGGAAGTTATTGTGAACGGTAATTCTGATGTAAAGTATATTGATGATAACAAGGTCTTTAGAAATGCAAAGGTTCCAAAATTCAATCCGTTAGAAGCGCATCCAAAGGGAACAAAAGATATGCTGACCGAAATGGGTCCAGAGAAATTTTGTGCTTGGTTAATGGATGAAAAGAAAATTCATTACACAGATACCACTATGCGCGATGCGCATCAATCTCTATTGGCAACTAGAATGCGTACCTATGACATGTTGCGCGTTGCAGAGAGTTATGCCAAAAACCACCCAAACACCTTTAGTATGGAAGTTTGGGGCGGGGCAACTTTTGATGTAAGTATGCGATTTTTACATGAGAGTCCGTGGACACGATTAAGAGAGCTACGCAAAGCTGTACCTAATATTTTATTTCAAATGCTTCTTAGAGGATCAAACGGAGTAGGTTATAAAGCATACCCAGATAATTTAATAGAAAAATTCGTAGAGAAATCTTGGGAAAATGGAGTTGATATTTTCCGAATATTCGATTCGCTCAATTGGGTAAAGGCCATGGAGCCAAGTATTAATTATGTTCGTAATAAAACCGGTGGTATTGCCGAGGCCGCATTAAGTTATACGGGTGATATTTTAGATATCAACGAAACCAAGTACAACCTAAAATATTACACACAGCTGGCAAAAGACCTAGAAAATGCCGGTGCGCATATGATCGCCATCAAGGATATGGCGGGGCTTTTAAAACCCTATGCCGCTACAGAATTGGTAACCGCGTTAAAAGACACTGTAAACGTGCCAATTCATTTACATACGCACGATACTTCTTCATTACAGACAACAACGTACTTAAAAGCAATTGAGGCAGGTGTAGATGTTGTGGATGTTGCCTTGGGCGGCTTATCTGGATTGACATCACAGCCCAACTTTAATTCGGTAGTTGAAATGATGAAGGGTCAACCAAGGGCTCATGAATTCGATATGCCGAAGCTGAACCAGTTTTCTAATTATTGGGAAGATACAAGAGAGTTGTATTACCCGTTTGAATCTGGACTAAAATCTGGTACTGCAGAAGTATACGGTCATGAAATTCCAGGGGGTCAATACTCAAACTTACGTCCGCAAGCAACAGCATTAGGATTAGGTGACAGATTTGATGAAGTAAAGAAAATGTACGCTGATGTCAATAAACTCTTTGGAAACCTAATCAAAGTAACACCTAGCTCAAAAGTTGTGGGTGACATGGCCATTTTTATGGTAACCAATGAGCTTACTACTGAAGATGTAATGACGCGGGGCGAAGAAATATCTTTCCCAGATTCTGTTATCAGTTTCTTTATGGGAGATCTGGGTCAGCCCGTTGGCGGATTCCCTAAAAAGCTTCAAAAGATTATTCTGAAAAACAAAAAGCCATACACGAACAGACCAAATGCCCATTTGGCGCCAACGGATTTTGATAAAGAATTCAAAGCCTTTAAGAAGAAGTTTCAAAAAGGTTTTACAAGAGCCATAGAAATGGAGGATTTTCTATCGTACACCCTATATCCAAAAGTGTTTAAAAAAGCACATGAGAACTACAAGCTGTATGGCAACCTAGCATTGGTACCTACAAAGCATTTCTTCTATGGTATGAAATTGCGTGAAGAAACATTGATAGAATTAGAGCCGGGCAAAACTGTAATTATTAGATTATTATCTGTAGGTATACCAAACGAGTTAGGAATGAGAACCGTGTTCTTTCAAGTAAACGGTGAAAACAGATTTGTAGATGTTTTAGATACCTCTTTAAATCTTAAAATTGAAGAAAACGAAAAGATAGATCCAGCAAACGATGATCAAATTGGTGCACCGTTACAAGGCTCTTTGTACAAAGTATTGGTAAAAAAAGGTCAAGAAGTAAAAGAGAACGATCCTCTATTCGTTATTGAAGCTATGAAAATGGAAACTACGGTTACCGCATTTAAATCTGGCAAAGTACAATCAGTAAGCTTAAAAGAAGGCAGTATGGTGAAGCAAGATGATTTGGTCGTTACCATTTCTTAATCGCCAACTGAATATAATTAAAGTAAAAGCCACCCCATTGAGGTGGCTTTTATGCATTACAATCTTAAAACCTGTTTACAGATAATTTTACAAAAAATTATAAAAAAGCAATATCTACGAAGTCTGTTATTATTCGCATCTTTGTAAACGCTATGTACCAATAGGGTTATGTTCAAAAAAATCGTTTTATTTCTCTTTTTAAGTATTGTTGCTTTTTGGAGTCAAGCTCAAGATGCCCAGTTATCGCCTTTATCTAAAATTAGCCTATTAACAGTGGGCACGGGTGAAGATTTAGCCGCTAAATTTGGACATAGTGCCATTCGTTTACAAGATCCTACTTTGGGTATAGATGAGGTATATGGTTACGGCACCTATGATTTTGAGGACCCAAATTTCTATTTAAATTTCACTCGTGGTAAATTATCCTATACCATTTCACGAATACCTTTTAAGTATTTTAAATACAGCTATCAAAAAGAAAAACGTTGGGTTAAGGAGCAAGTATTAGATGTTGACCTTGAACAAAGAAACGCTATTGTATCTTTCTTGGAACATAACTTGTTACCAGAAAACAAAAAATACAAATATGACTTTTTGTTTGACAACTGTGCCACCAGAATACCAATGGTGTTTGAAAAAACTTTGGGCAACACATTTAAATTTGATTACAATCACCTAAAAGAACAACTAACATTTAGGGAACTGATACGTTTAAAATTGAACCCTAATTCGTGGTCAAATTTTGGTATTGACCTAGCTTTAGGTTCTGTAATTGACAGAGCAGCGACACCTTACGAGCATTTATTTCTACCCATATATGTGTATGAGCAAATGAAGCATACTACCTTAAACGGTAAACCTATAGTTAAAAAAGAATCAATACTACTAGACATACCAGAGCAAGAAGATAAATCGCTATTCATTGCAACCCCTTTATTTTGGCTTTGCGTTCTTTTGGCAATCGTAGGTTATTTTACGTACCGTGATTATAAAAACCTACGCCGAAATAGATGGTTAGACTTTACATTATTTACAATCACAGGTTTAGCGGGCGTACTTATACTGTTCCTTTGGTTTGCTACAGACCACTTGGCTACCAAAGCAAATTTTAATTCACTTTGGGCATTTGCTCCTAACCTTTTTATCTCATTTATTCTCCTAAGGAAAACAGTTCCCAAGTGGGTACTTACCTACTCCGTTTTCTTAACTATACTTTTAGGCATTACCAGTATTTTATGGTTATTTAAAATTCAGGTATTCTCTATACTATTAATAATAGTTTTATTGACATTGGCAATTCGCTATCTATATTTGATCTATTATTTTAAGACCAAGCAATTACGCAAAAAATAAAATTCAGTTACCCTTATATGAATCTACTTACCGTTGAAAATATTTCAAAATCCTATGGCGAATTGGTGCTTTTTGACAATCTCTCATTTGGGATCAACAAAGACCAAAAAATAGCCCTAATCGCTAAAAACGGTACAGGAAAAACATCTATACTTAATATTCTTTCAGGAGCGGACACTCCAGATAGTGGTCAAGTGAACTATCGTAAATCTACCCGTGTATCTTTTCTTGCGCAGGAACCCAATATGGACCCGAACTTGACCATTGAGGAAACCATTTTTGCTTCTGACAACGAAGTTCTTGAAGTCATTAAAAATTATGAAAAGGCGCTTCAAAACCCAGAAGATGCAGATGCATACCAAAAAGCATTTGAAGCAATGGACCGTTTTGAAGCTTGGGATTTTGAAACTCAGTATAAGCAGATTCTATCAAAACTGAAGTTAGATGACCTAAGTGCCAAGGTCGATAAATTATCGGGTGGACAAAAAAAACGATTGGCTTTGGCCAACGCCTTGATCAACAAGCCAGATCTTTTGGTTTTGGATGAACCTACCAACCACCTAGATCTAGAAATGATCGAGTGGCTAGAAGAGTTTTTTGCCAAAGAAAACATGACTTTGTTCATGGTAACACACGACCGGTACTTTTTAGAACGTGTTTGCAATGAAATCATAGAGCTCGAAAATGGAAAGTTATATCCCTACAAAGGAAACTATTCCTATTACTTAGAGAAAAAAGAGGCCCGTATAGAGCAAGAAGCGGTAGAGCATCACAAAACAGAACTCCTTTTTAAAAAGGAACTTGCATGGATGCGCAGACAACCTAAAGCACGTACAACAAAATCTAAATCCAGAATAGATGATTTTGCTGTAATTAAAGATAAAGCAAGTCAAAGAAGAAAAGACCATCAAATTCAATTAGAACTGAACATGGAGCGTATGGGAAGTAAAATTCTTGAGCTTCATAAGATTTCTAAATCTTTTCCTAACAAACCTATTTTAGATAAGTTTGAATATGTTTTTCAAAAGGGTGAGCGTATAGGTATTATAGGTAAAAATGGTACTGGCAAATCTACCTTTTTAAATATTCTAAGTGGGCACGATCAACCAGACAGCGGTAAAGTAGTAGTAGGTGACACTATAAAGTTTGGTTACTACACCCAAAAAGGGATAAAAATAAAAGAAGGCCAAAAGGTTATAGACGTCATTCGTGAATTTGGTGACTACATACCTTTAATGAAAGGAAAACAAATTTCTGCACAGCAGTTATTGGAACGCTTTCTGTTCGACAGGAAAAAGCAATATGATTTTGTAGATAAACTAAGTGGTGGAGAACGTAAGCGCTTGTACTTATGTACCATATTGATACAAAACCCTAATTTTCTAATTTTAGATGAGCCAACCAACGATTTGGATATTGTTACCTTGAACGTACTGGAAAGTTTTTTAATGGATTTTCAAGGCTGTTTAATGGTAGTATCGCACGATCGTTACTTTATGGATAAGATCGTAGATCATTTATTTGTATTTAGGGGCGATGCTGTCATAGAGGATTTCCCTGGCAACTATTCTGACTATCGTACATACGAAGACAGTCAAATACAAGAAAAAAGAGAGCAGAAAGAATCACAGCCTAACAATAAGACCAATTGGAAAGAAGCCGATACAGGTACAAAAATCTCATATGCTGAACAGCAAGAATTTAAAAAGCTAGAAAGAGAGATTCAGAAATTGGAAAAATCTAAAGTAGCGCTTCAAGAAAAATTCACCGATGGATCATTGAGTGGTGATGACATTAAGAACTTATCTATTGAGTTGAACGACATTACCGATGCCATAGACAGTAAGACCGAAAGATGGTTTGAGCTTTCTGCACTAATTGAAGGCTAACCTTTGTTTTAGCAATAAAACTCACATTTATTTTATTGATTAAAATAATAGACGAATGGTTTTTACCATTCGTCTATAGTTAAATGTCGCCCGACTATGAGCGGCAAAATATGTTTGTGCTTGCCTGTACTTTAGCAGTGTAAAACAAATATTATGAAATCAATTATTCTTTTAACCGCTCTTTTTTTCACATGTTTCTTCGCTCAGGCTCAAGCTAACAATGAAAATGTTTCTTTGGAAATTGAAACTGCACAAGTAGAGATGGTTCAAACAATTGAAATCAATGAAATTACCGTACCAACTATTGAAACTGAAAACACGATTGAAGTTGCAAGATTGTACAAGAACAAAAACAACAGAGTAATCAAGGCTTTGAAATTCACTACTAAATTGAACAGAACTAAACTTTCTTAATACATCATTAATTTTCCTTTTCGCCCCAATCTTATACCTACCCCATTTCTTACCAAAACCTACTTTTTAAATACGATCTCAAGTTCAAGTCTCAAAATCAAACTCAAACTCAAACTCAAATAAACATTCAACTGTATATCATACCTTCTATCAATAACTAGCTTTTTTAAAAACTAAAGCTATCAACACCAATACCTACGGCTATTGAGGATATTACTACACCTGATTTCCAATTGAATTTTCATCTTGTCCAAAAATAATAAACGAAGCCAATTTACCATTCGTCTATAGTTAAATGGTAACCGACGACGAGCGGCAAAATATGTTTGTGCTTGCCTGTACTTTAGCAGTGTAAAACAAATATTATGAAATCAATTATTCTTTTAACCGCTCTTTTTTTCACATGTTTCTTCGCTCAGGCTCAAGCTAACAATGAGAATGTTTCTTTGGAAATCGAAACTGCACAAATAGAGATGGTTCAAACAATTGAAATCAATGATATTACCGTACCAACTATTGACACTGAAAACACGATTGAAGTTGCAAGATTGTACAAGAACAAAAACAACAGAGTAATCAAGGCTTTAAAATTCACTACTAAATTGAACAGAGCTAAACTTTCTTAATACATCATTAATTTTCCTTTTCGCCCCGATCTTATACTTACCCCATTTCTTACCATAACCTACTTTCAACACATATTATTCTTACCGTATAAATAATAAGTTGAATCACTATTCTTACTTTTGGCAAAATTGAAAAAGTAATACGTGTACCGCTTAATTTCTTATTTAAAGTTTCTTTGTTCTGCCACCAATCAGCATGGTGTGCATTCTCCATTTGTATATAATTATGTCACCAAATGTCTGTACAAGAAAACAAAAACCAAACTTCCTATCACACTAAAAGTATTAGTTAAAAGTGTTCACTATTTTGATTATAGAACTATTCATTTATTGAACACCAGTAAATCATCCGAAGAAAAAATAATTACGAATTGTCCAAATATATCTATTGTTGATAGCAATGCAGCTGTTGTCTTTGGCGATATAACCGATATAAATAAGCCCGATTTTAAAGTGAATGACCTTTCTAATGATACCATGCTACTTTTAGAAGGAATTCATAAAAACCCACAAAATTTAAAAAAGTGGAAACAATTCAAAGAAATGGAGCATGTTCGCATTACACTAGACCTCTTTTATTGTGGCATTGTTTTCTTTAGAAAGGAACAAGTAAAGGAACATTTTAAAATACGGATTTAAACAAGTAATTTTAAACTAAAGTAAATTTCAATGCAAAGTAATACCATATATATAGTTTTAGGAGTTGTATTTGCTATTTATATAGCCATACGCATAACTAACAAAGGCAAATCTAGCACCCGTAAGTCAAGAAAATTTATGGGAGATTATGAGCGTAAAACCAAAAAAGAAGATTAGCTAACTAATCTTAAGTCCTTTGCTTAATCTTAGCTTACAAATTAACTCATCTATACCCTAATTCCATAAACTACAAAATGAAAGTATATACCAAAACAGGTGATGACGGTACTACGGGTCTTTTTGGTGGCACTCGTGTACCAAAGCACCACATTAGAATTGATAGTTATGGTACGGTAGATGAACTAAACTCATGGCTTGGACTCATTAGAGATCAACAAATAGATGAAGTTCACCAGCAGCAACTAATAGTCATACAAGAACATTTATTCACCGTAGGTGCCATTTTGGCCACAGATCCAGAAAAAGAATTGCTTAAAAACGGCGAAGAAAGATTAAAAATCACCAAAGTTGGGCACACTGAAATCAATTATTTAGAACAAGCTATTGATGAAATGGATGGGCAACTTCCACAAATGACACATTTTATTCTTCCTGGTGGCCATACAACAGTGTCATACTGTCATATAGCAAGAACCGTTTGTAGAAGAGCTGAAAGAATAGCTACATTATTATTTCAAACAGAACCATTTGATATCAATGTGCTATCATTTTTAAATAGACTTTCTGATTATCTATTTGTATTGGCACGAAAATTGTCGTATAATCTACAGGCGAATGAAATAAAATGGATCCCAAATAAAAAGGACTAATAATTCCGTAATTTATTCGTTATCAATAAACAAATGCGAAAAAAATATTGCGATTACTTGAAATTTACACGTAATTTCTTTGCTGTCTCAATTTAAAAATTACTTTTGCAAAAAATTAAAATCAAACAATTACTATGTATTGGACATTAGAATTAGCATCTTATTTAAGTGATGCACCTTGGCCGGCAAGTAAAGATGAGTTAATAGATTACTCCATCAGAACTGGAGCCCCATTAGAAGTCGTAGAAAATTTACAGTCTATGGAAGAAGAAGGTGGCGAGATATACGAATCTATAGAAGAAATTTGGCCGGACTATCCTACGGAAGAAGACTACCTCTGGAACGAGGACGAATATTAATATTCGATATCATAATTACTACTAAAAAGTCTCCTTGGAGGCTTTTTTTTTATGTAATTTTGACATGTTTTTAGGTAAATCCGTTCAAAAATCAAGACTGGAATACCTTTTGTTCTTTTATAGTGTCGAAAATATTTATCGGCTCTAAAACATTTTGAAATATATTCTTGCTTAATAACAAGTAAGAAAGTTTCAATTCTAATAGTTTAAAATATATGAGTTTCATTAATTCCATCCTAAAGGCTTTTGTAGGTGATAAATCACAGAAAGACGTAAAAGAATTACAGCCTTTAGTAGATAAGATAAAATCATTTGAATCGCAGCTTGAAAATCTTAGTCATGATGAGCTAAGGCAAAAAACCATAGAGTTCAAAAGGGCCATTCAAGATGCCATCAAAGAAAAGACGGATCAAATCAGCACTTTAGAGGAAGAGGTTAAAAACTCTACCGATATCGATAAAAATGAAGATATCTACACTGAAATAGATAAGTTAAAAGAAGAAGCTTACACTATTTCAGAAGAAACACTCAATAAAATATTACCAGAAGCCTTTGCCGTGGTTAAAGAGACCGCAAAGCGTTTTGCCAATAACGAAACTTTAAAGGTAACCGCTTCTGAATATGACAGAACCCTGTCAGGCTCCAAAGATTACGTTACTCTTGACGGCACAGATGCTATTTGGAAAAATTCATGGGATGCCGCCGGAAAAGAGGTAACCTGGGACATGGTTCATTATGATGTTCAATTAATTGGCGGTATTGCCATGCACCAAGGAAAAATTGCAGAAATGCAAACAGGTGAAGGTAAAACCTTGGTTGCAACACTACCTTTATATTTAAATGCATTAAGCGGTAACGGTGCCCACTTGGTTACCGTAAACGATTATTTGGCAAAAAGGGATAGTGCTTGGATGGCGCCTATATTTCAGTTTCACGGGTTATCGGTAGACTGTATTGATCACCACAGACCAAATTCAGATGGTAGACGTGCAGCTTATAATGCAGATATTACCTATGGAACAAATAATGAATTTGGATTTGATTACCTAAGGGATAACATGGCGCATACACCAAAAGATTTGGTACAGCGCCCACATAATTATGCCATTGTAGATGAGGTAGATTCAGTTTTGGTAGATGATGCACGTACACCACTTATTATATCTGGTCCAGTACCAGAAGGTGACCGCCATGAATTCAATGAGCTGAAGCCAAAGGTGGATGAGATCGTAAGAAAACAACGTCAGCATTTAACCGGTGTTTTGGCAGAAGCTAAAAAGTTGATTGCCGAAGGTGATACCAAAGAAGGGGGCTTCCTTTTACTCAGAGTATACCGTGGACTCCCAAAAAACAAGGCTTTAATAAAATTCTTAAGTGAAGAAGGAGTAAAACAATTACTTCAAAAAACCGAGAATTACTACATGCAAGATAACAACAGGGAAATGCCTGTTGTTGATGAAGACCTACTTTTTGTTATAGATGAAAAGAACAACCAGATAGAATTGACCGATAAAGGGGTTAATTATATTTCTGGCGAGCAGGATAAAGATTTCTTCGTAATGCCGGACATAGGTGCAGAAATAGCGAAGATTGAAAATCAAAATCTTGAAATTGAAAAAGAAGCCGAACTAAAAGAAGAGCTTTTTAAAGATTTCACCGTAAAAAGCGAGCGTATACATACCATGAGCCAATTATTAAAGGCATATACCCTATTTGAAAAAGATACGGAGTATGTGGTAATGGACAACAAGGTTATGATCGTAGATGAACAGACTGGTCGTATTATGGACGGTCGTAGATATTCGGACGGATTACACCAAGCAATTGAAGCCAAGGAAAATGTAAAGATTGAAGCGCTAACACAAACCTTTGCTACCGTTACGTTACAGAACTATTTTAGAATGTACAGCAAATTATCTGGTATGACAGGTACCGCTGTAACAGAAGCTGGCGAATTCTGGGAAATCTATAAGTTGGATGTTATGGAAATACCAACAAACAGACCAATTGCCAGACAAGATAAAAATGATCTTATTTATAAGACCAAAAGAGAAAAGTATAACGCTATTATAGAAGAAGTAACCAAAATAAGTAAAGCAGGTAGACCTGTCTTGATCGGTACAACTTCTGTAGAGATATCAGAATTATTATCTAAGTTATTGAGTGTACGTAAAGTACCGCACAACGTTTTGAACGCTAAACTTCATAAAAAAGAAGCTGATGTTGTCGCCGAAGCAGGTAATGCCGGTGTGGTAACCATAGCAACGAATATGGCTGGTCGTGGTACCGATATTAAATTGTCAGATGCGGTTAAGAAAGCTG
Source organism: Maribacter sp. 6B07 (assembly GCF_002700155.1). Lineage (NCBI taxonomy): Bacteria > Pseudomonadati > Bacteroidota > Flavobacteriia > Flavobacteriales > Flavobacteriaceae > Maribacter > Maribacter sp. 6B07. Next base: position 133,240 of record NZ_PDUT01000001.1, read on the forward strand.
GTGGTCTAGCAATTATTGGTACGGAAAGACATGATTCTCGTCGTGTAGATAGACAGTTACGTGGTAGATCTGGTCGTCAAGGAGATCCTGGTAGTTCGCAATTCTATGTTTCTTTAGAAGACAACCTAATGCGTTTGTTCGGTTCTGACAGGGTTGCTAAAATGATGGATAAAATGGGCTTGGAAGATGGTGAAGTAATTCAGCATAGTATGATGACCAAGTCTATTGAAAGAGCTCAGAAAAAAGTTGAGGAAAATAACTTTGGTGTACGTAAGCGTCTTTTGGAATATGATGATGTAATGAACGCCCAACGTGAAGTTGTTTATAAGAGACGCCGTCACGCCCTACAAGGAGAGCGATTAAAACTGGATATCGCCAATATGGTGTATGATACCTGTGAGGTGATCGTAGAGAGCAACAAGGCTGCCAACGACTATAAAAATTTAGAGTTTGAGCTGATCAAATATTTCTCTATGACAGCTCCTGTAGATGAAGCCGAATTTGGAAAATTATCTGCTCAGGAGATAACCGGAAAAATTTATAAAGCAGCATACGACCATTATAATGATAAGATGGAGCGTAATGCCGCTGCGGCTTTCCCTGTGATCAAAAAAGTTCATGAAGATAATGCCAATAATTTTGAGCGAATTGTAGTTCCATTTACAGACGGTATCAAAAGCTTAAATGTTGTCACCAATCTTCAAGATGCTTATGATAGTAACGGTAAGCAGTTGATCACAGATTTTGAAAAGAACATTTCCCTGGCTATTATAGATGATTCATGGAAAACACACCTTCGTAAGATGGATGAGTTGAAACAATCTGTACAATTAGCCGTTCATGAGCAAAAAGATCCTTTATTGATCTATAAATTTGAAGCTTTCGAGCTTTTTAAATCTATGATCGAAAAAGTGAACAAAGAAGTGGTTTCTTTCCTTTTCAAAGGTGAATTACCTTCTGAAAATGCAAATGCTATTCAAGAAGAAAGAAACATTAGAAAAAAAGAAAACCTGCAGACTACAAAAGAAGAAATACCGAATAGCGATGAGTTAGCGGCACGTAGTAGAGCAGTTAGTCAAAATCAAGGTCAACGCCCAGCAATTACCGAGACCATTACAAGAGAACAGCCAAAAATTGGCCGTAATGAGCGTGTTACCATTAAAAATGTAATGAGCGGAGAAAGTAAAACGGTAAAATTTAAGCAGGCAGAGCCACTTTTGCAAAATGGATCATGGGTTTTAACCCAAGATTAATTTAAATAGAAATCAATATCTAAAAAAGGCATCCCATTATGGATGCCTTTTTTAATACCCCGGTTTAACTCACTTAAAATAAACTACATATACCTCAATCAACTTTATAATTCATTTTTTCGATTCTAAAATGAAATCAGTCATTAACAGTTTATTTCATATTTTTAACCATTATTTAGACAAAAAAAATGCGTTATTCAGAATAATATTCGTCGTTTTAACTATACTAAACACGAAAATACTAGTATAATGATAAAAACATAATTAGATTTACATTACGTAATTCGTATGTTTTCTAGTACATAAATAATATCTATGCCCGGATTTACCATTGACAAAGAACGTCTACAGGATAAAACCAAACTATTTTTAAGGGTAAATTATACCACAAGCATTATCTCCTTTCTATTTGGGGTATTATGCTATTTCTTTTTAAATATTACCCAAATCATTCCTTTTGTATTTATTGGCTTTTCAATATTGAATAGTATCAATCTACTATATTTTAGGTCTCATAAGGTTATTCTACCTACATTCAATTTTTCATCTATAATCGGGTTAATTGCGGCAGTCGTCATCACCTTATATAGCGGCGGAATTTTTAGTCCGTTTATATTCATGATACCTTTAATAGCTTTTGGAGGTTTTATATACAGTACAAGATATGGTAGAATCTATCTTAATATCATTATTATACTCATTCTTCTGGTTTTTACACAGACCATACCAGAACTGAGCATTACCCAGAATATGGTACCTGAAGCATCTAGACCTATATTTAGCTTGGTATCCATCTTATTTGCTGTTTTTATTTTAGGAAACACCTTGGGCAAAACTTTGCTAAAGACCTACAATACCATGTACAGTTCTAAAAAAGCATTGTATTTACAGGTGCATGAAAAGGAAAATCTATTAAAAGAGGTACACCATAGGGTAAAGAATAATTTACAAACCGTTTCCAGTCTTTTAAGCTTGCAATCAAGAAACATAGAAACCGGACCTATGAAAGGGCTTTTAAAAGGAACACAGAATAGGGTCATAGCCATGGCCATGGTTCATGAAATGTTGTATATGCGTAATGACATTAGCCATATTGAGTATAAATCTTATGTTCAGGAATTGGGTGAATACCTTATAAGATCTATTAAAGGCAATGACAACCATGTAGATTTAAAAATAGATATTCCAGACATTAAATTAGGAATTGATACCGCCATACCACTAGGCTTATTGATCAACGAAGCTTTGACCAATGCATTAAAGTATGGTATTGAAGGGGACAAAGAAGGTATTATCAGTATAAAACTTCAACAAGATACCGACGAGAAAAATTGTTACATTCTAGAAATTGGTGACAACGGTATTGGTTTCCCGGAAACCATTAATTATAAGACCACAAAATCTTTAGGTTTAAAATTAATACATAATCTTACCCGACAATTAAAGGGTACTATTACTAGGGATATGTCTAAGAAAGGAACCAACTACATTATTAAATTTCAAGAAATAAAGCAACAATTATCTCCTGTTGCTTAATCTTATAGGGTATAAATATCAATTCCATTTTTTATTTGTAAAGTTGACATACGGTCACTGTTCTTTCTGCCGCTTTCTCTATATTTAAGGAAACTAACACAAACAACCACCCTATGTTACGTAAACAACTGCTCCTAACGGCTATTTTTATATCCGTTTTGCTCACCATGCATGCACAATCTCTTGAGGGAGACGGACCGCACGATCAATTGATCATTAGAGGCGTAATGCTCATTAACGGTAACGGGGCACCACCACAAGGACCTATTGATATTGTTGTAGAGAACAACAGGATTACAAATGTAAAGGTCGTGGGATACCCTGGTGTGGCAATTGATGACGCCAAAAGACCAAAATTAAAAGCAGGTGGTAAAGAATTGGATTGTACCGGCATGTATCTAATGCCTGGCTTTATTGACATGCACACCCATATTGGCGGCGATGCACAAGGTGCAGACCCAGACTATGTTTTTAAACTGTGGATGGCACATGGCGTCACTACCGTTCGTGAGGTTGCAGGTAGAGGAATAGATATTGCTTTAGATTTAAAACGTAAAAGTGAAAATAATGAGATCATTGCACCTCGTATTATTTCCTATACCGCATTTGGACAGACCAGTAAAGCATTCAATCCTTTAAACGATGTGCCAATATCAACTCCGGCACAGGCACGTGAATGGGTACGTGCAAATGCAAAAAAAGGTGCAGACGGCATTAAGTTTTTTGGTGCAGAACCAGAAATTATGGCCGCTGCATTAGATGAAAATAAAAAACTAGGATTAGGTTCCGCCTGCCATCATGCACAAATGAGCGTAGCCCGTTGGAACGTTTTACATTCTGCAAGAGCAGGATTAACCTCAATGGAGCATTGGTATGGACTACCTGAGGCACTTTTTGATGATCGTACGGTACAAGATTTACCGTTAGATTATAATTATCAAAATGAACAAGATCGCTTTGAAAATGCCGGTAAACTATGGGCACAAGCGGCAAAACCGTATTCAGAACATTGGAACAATGTAATGAATGAACTCTTGGAGCTTGATTTTACCATGGATCCTACTTTCAATATTTATGAAGCAAGCAGAGATTTACAACGCGCAAGAAGAGCTGAATGGCACGAAGAATATACACTACCCTCTTTATGGGAATTTTATCAGCCTAGTAAAGTCTCACATGGCTCATATTGGCATGATTGGGGCACCGAGCAAGAAGTAGCTTGGAAAAATAACTATAAACTTTGGATGACCTTTATCAATGAATACAAGAATAGAGGTGGTAGAGTTACTACCGGTTCAGATTCCGGTTTCATCTTTCAACTTTATGGATTTGCCTATATAAGAGAATTAGAATTATTGCGTGAAGCAGGTTTTCACCCATTGGAAATTATAAAATCTGCTACCTTAAATGGTGCGGAAGCATTGGGTATGGATGACAAAATAGGTTCCGTAGCCATAGGTAAGTTGGCAGATTTTATCATTGTTGAAGAAAATCCTCTTCAAAATTTTAAAGTTTTATACGGCACAGGAGCTGTAAAACTTACTGAAGATAACGAGGTGGTTCGTGTTGGTGGTGTAAAATATACTGTAAAAGATGGAATTGTGTACGATTCCAAAGCTCTACTCGCAGATGTAAAACGCCAAGTAGATGAGGCTAAAGCTAAAAGTAACTATACTATAAAGCAGCCCGGTATTAAAAATTAAGACTTACGCTTATTCACGGGAACCTTAATAGCACGTAATTTCGTTTTGTTGTTGTTAGATAATGATATTGCCGCAACAATTATTAAAGCCGGAATTAAAAAAACAAATAACATCATAATTAAATTCTTTAAAAGGGTGCTTCATTGCACCTTTTTATATAGGGCAAATATTATGCCAACTTACCATAAGTTTTATTGGTAATAAATGCCAATTCTTTGTTAACCCTTGCATTCTTATATCTGTACAAGCGAGCTACAGATGTTTCGTTAGTGTCAACAATCTTTTTCTCAGTGTTAATATCGTTAAGGCTATCAACCATAACAATACCCATTTCAGTAGTGTGAACTTTATCATCTGCTTGGGGTGTTTGCGCCAATGCTAATGCTCCGGCGAAAATTAAAACTAGTAAGGTGAAAAATGCTTTCATATCGTATTATTGAACAATATAAAAGTACCGTCAGCAAAGCGAACAAGCCGGTTGACCTCGCTAAACTGTAATAATTTTCGGCTAGTGAAGAGTTTTAAGGTGAATAGACAAAAAGTGTCGACGAATGGTTTTTGGTCTAAAAACAGCATACCGATAGGGTATGCATTTCATCGATCATTACTTTCAGAAAAATAGGGCGAACTGGACTATAAAACCAATTTTGAAATCATAAAATTATTTTTTATTTCTTCCACGTTTACCGTAGTTTTTGTCGCCTCGGGTTTTGGGTTTAGAGTATTTCTTTTTAATAATACGCTTATAGGAACCGCCTTGATTTTCCTTCTTGTTCTTTTCAGACTTCTCATGAAAACTTGCGCCACGTTCATCTTCGTTGATATTTAATGGATTATCGCGCTCTCTATGTTTTGGTTGTTCGTCAAAAGTTAACTGTGTTGCAATTTCAACATCATCGGGCAATGGTAATTGCTCAACTTGGTGAGACATTAATTCTTCAATGGCATTTTTTGCCTCTTCCTCTTGTGGTGTAAATAATAAAATAGATGTTCCTTGTTTTTCTGCCCTACCCGTTCTACCAATACGGTGCATGTAATTTTCAGGATATGTGGGAGTATCAAAATTTATAACATGAGATATCTCTTGCAGGTCTAACCCACGTGCCATAACATCAGTAGTAACCAAAATTCGATTCTTACCTTCATCGAACTGATTTATGGAACGCAGTCTATAGTTTTGCGTTTTATTGGAGTGAATAATACATATCTCTTCGCTAAAAAATTCAGACAATTCCTTAAACAGCAAATCTGCGCTTCGCTTGCTGGAAACAAACACCAAAACTTTATTATACGTTTCTTCATTTTGCAATAAGCTCACCAAAAGGTTCACCTTGGTATAAAAATTTGGTGTCGCATACCCAAATTGAGTAATATTTTCTAAAGGAGTACCACTTACAGCAACAGCAATTTTTTGAACACCTGTAAAGAAATCCGTAATAAACAGTTCAATATCATCTGTCATGGTGGCAGAGAACATAATATTCTGCCTTCTTTGCGGCAATAATTCAAAAATATTGACCAATTGAAACCTAAAGCCTAAATCTAACATAACATCGACCTCATCAATAACCAGTTTCTTAACCTGTTTTAATTGAACAGCCTTGGTTAATATCAAATCATAAAGACGAGCAGGTGTGGCAACCAAAATGTCTGTCCCCAATGCCAATGCCTCTTTTTGCTTTAGCATACTTTTTCCTCCAAACACCCCTAATACTCTTGTTCCTGAATATTTTACCAATTTTTCTACCTCTTCCACTACTTGTACTACCAACTCACGTGTAGGCACCAATACAATAATTTTTGGATGAATATCCTTTGAAAATTTTAAAGTATTTAAAATAGGAAGTAAATAGGCGAACGTTTTACCGGTACCTGTTTGTGCTATACCTACAACATCACTACCACTCATTATAATGGGAAAAGCTTTCTCTTGAATAGGAGTAGTATTTTCAAAACCTAGATCTTCAAGTGCTTTTTCTAAGTTTCTAGATATTTTTAATTCGGTAAATAACGGCATAACAATCACTTTTGTATTTCAGGTGCAAAGCTATGCTGATTAGTTGACAATTCACGTATAGTGAGTAATTTATCCGTAATTAAGTCATAAGCGGCTATGGAAAACGGAAAATAATAAAAAGGGATTTTAGATTATGCCTTTAGCATACGTCTACTTTTCCCTGTGGATAAATATAGAAGCGAACCTAAAATTGGAAGAAAAAATACAATTAGTAACCATGTAATTTTACCGTCATTCTTGAATTCATGGCGTAAAATATCAACTAAGCAAAATACCCAAACAAACAGCGCTACAATTACTAAAGATTGCCAAATACCTAATGTAAATGAAAAAATTGCCGGTAAATTCATAATTGTATAATTTATAAAAGTTATGTATTCCTTAAAGTTATAGAAATTAATATCATATAAAGTACTAAATTTCAACTAGAACAGAATATCCTTACTTAATGAAATTAAACAAGTATCTATACTTATTTGTTTTCTTTTTATCTTTTAATGAATCTGCCGCCAAACAAATAATGTGACATATGATGAAGCTATTAACATGGCCGTTGAAAAAGAGTATCCTGAGTACTTCTCAGCACTTTTAAAGATATTAGATGATTTTGAACAAGAGTTAATTGTAAAAAATGTAATTACAGATGGTACCTATAAAAATTACACCAACCTTTTAAAAGAAATAAGCAAGGATAGTACTTATGCAATAGTGAGTGATTTTGCTTTGGGAGATTCTTTAAAGGTAATTGCTAAGCGCCATAATTATGAACTCGCAAAAACTTTGAAAACAGTACCATTAATACATTTTAGAAATAAAGCTCAACCAAAAAGTATACTATTTAATCAACGAGTATCTGAAATTACTGCTAAAAAAGGAGGTTTTTCTCGTTCAGATTATGCATCACTTTTATTAGAGGTGTATGATGAAGAAGACTATCAACAACCAACAATACGAACACAGCTGTTTCGATTTCTAGACCCGAATACGGATTACCTATTATATTTCTATGTTGGCAAACCCACATCAACAAATAATTAAGCCAAAACTATTATAAGGGCAATATCTTTTTGCATCACCCTTCTTTTCGCAACACTTGCAATGGCGGACTATTTAACACTCCCCTACTATTAAATAAACCGATGGCTAAGACCAACAATGTTATACCCGGCAATACCACCAAAAATGGTACCCACGACGGAATAAATGGAGTATCAAAAATAAAATAAGCCAGTAAAAAACTACTTAGTAAAGAAAGTAACACTCCCACACCACTTCCTAAAACACCTAAAAACAGGTACTCCAAGGCATTAATTTTCAATATCTGTTTACTCTGTGCACCAAGGGTTCTTAACAATACACTTTCTCTAATTCGTTGGTATTTACTATTACGAACCGATCCTATTAAAACAATGATACCAGTTAGAATACTGAAAAAAGCCATAAAGGTGATTACCCATGAAATTTTATCCAATATATTTTCAACCAATGTTACCACCTGTCGTAAATCTATGATAGATATATTCGGGAATTTCTTTACCAATTCCCTTTGCAAATTGGCAGATGAAGCTTTGTCCGGCGCATTGGTCGTAATCACATGAAACTGGGGAGCTTTTTCCAATACCCCGGTTGGGAAAACAATTGAAAAATTAAGCTGCATACGTGCCCAGTCTACCTGCCTAATATTACCTACAACGGTAGTCATCATTTTACCCTGTACATTGAACAACAGCGTATCTCCTAATTTTACTAGGGCGTCATTGGCAACATTATCCGCTAGGGAAATAGGAATGACTTCGGTATTAGGAGGAACAGACGGCAACCACTCCCCTTCCAATAACTTTTCCGAACCGATCATAGAACCTCTATATGTAGTTCTAAATTCATGATTCAGTATCCATTTATTCACCCTAGTGGTGGTGTCTAACCTAATGTCGTTCACATCCCTATCCTTAATACGCTCCATGCGCATAGTAACTATAGGAATATTATCTATAACCGGTAAACCTTTTGGTGTTATCGTATTTTCAACGTCATTACGTTGTTCTGTCTGTACATCAAAAAGTATAAGATTTGGACTTTCAGCACTTGCTTCAAAAGTTGTTTTGGCAAGTAAAAAATCTTTTGTGAAATACAAAGTGCTAATTAAGAATGTGCCAATACCTATAGCTAAAATTAAAACTACGGTCTGGTTATTTGGCCTGTACAAATTTAAAAGACTTTGGCGTGCAGCAAAGCTCCATGATTTTGGAAAGTACTTTTTAATAAGTCTCATGAAACCTATTGAGACACCTGCCAAAATAGAGAACGTTACTAATATACCAACCACAAAGCTCAAGGCAAACTCCCATCTACCCAACAACCACAAGGCAAATAAAAGCACAAACAATACTATAACCACCACTACCCAGATTTGATATGGGCGTGATTTTTTACCTGTATCTTCTTGCACGCGCAACACTTGTAACGGAGAAACGAACCAAGTATGTACCAAAGGAGATAAAGCAAAAAGCACCGACATAGAAACGCCTAATAACAAACCAACGAATATGGCTGGGTATGAAGTTGATATTTCAACGGTAAAAGGTAAAAACTCTTGTAATATGAGTGGAAAAGTCTGTTGCAACAATAGTCCTATTGCAGTGCCTATTATACCGCCCAACAAGCCCATTCCGGCAATTTGAAGTAGAAATATTAAAAATGTTTGTTTTCGCGTTGCACCTAAACACTTTAGTACCGCCACCGCTTTTAGTTTTTCTTTGATATAAATATGAACAGAACTTGCTATACCAACGCACCCTAAAAGAAGCGCTATAAACGCAACTAAGTTTAAAAACCTACCTACATTTTCATACCTACGCCCCAAACGCTCACTGGTATCTGTATGCGTATCCATATCTGCATTTTCTGCATCTAATAACGGATCCACCTTATCATTAAGTAATTCTAAATCAACTTTGTCATCCTCAAAATAGTAGTTATAACCTAACCTACTACCCCGTTGCAGCAACCCACTCTCTTCCATAAAACGAAAAGGTACCACAATGGGCGGTGCGGCAGTTGCACCTATACCCGTACTGCCCGGCGCAGTAATCAAAGCCCCTAGAATAGGAAAGGTAGTGGTGCCCAATTTTACACTATCCCCAGGCTTTAGGTCAAACTGCAACATTACGGTTGCATCAACTAATGCACCACCCTTATCTTGATAATCAAAAGCCGAAGTTTTGGGATCCGTTTCCAATTCGCCATAAAAAGGGTAATTACCTTCAATGGCCCTTACCTGAACCAATTTTGTAGATAGACTTTTAGGAAAGGCTGCCATAGACGCAAACTTCACCTCACGTGCCTTATAGCCGCCCAAAGAATCCATTAACTCCATTACCCTTTCATTTGCAGGCTGATTACTATCAATCAAGAAATCTGCACCCATTAGGGCCTTAGACTGTAGTCCAATATTATTTTTAAGGTTATTACTAAAAGATTGTATGGAAACCACCGCGGCAATTCCTAATATTATGGACGCCATAAACAAAAGCAACCTTTTACCGCTTGCCTTGCCATCTCGCCAAGCCATTTTCAACAACCAATTAAATTTTGCCTTAGATGTTCTTTGAAATTCGCTCAAGATATGGATGTAGTTTCGTTGATGACTATTTTGCCCCCTTTAAGTCGTAAGACACGTTTATTTAAATTAGCTAATTCAAGATCATGGGTTACAATGACCAGAGTGGTACCCATTTCCTTATTCAGGTCAAATAATAGTTTAATTACCTTCTCGCCGGTTTCTTCATCTAAATTACCGGTAGGTTCATCTGCAAATAAAATAGATGGTTTATTTGAAAAAGCCCTGGCAAGAGCTACCCGTTGTTGCTCACCACCAGAAAGCTGTGATGGATAATGATCATGCCTACCTGCCAAACCAACTTTAGCCAACAGATCCATAGCATCTTTACTTGCGTTTTTTTCTCCTTGTAATTCTAAAGGAACGCTCACGTTCTCCAAAGCTGTTAAAGTGGGCAGTAGTTGAAAATCTTGAAATATGAAACCAACTTTTTCATTGCGCAACAAAGCTCGCTGATCTTCATTTAACGCACTTAGGTCTTGTCCGCAAAGTTCTATTGTACCCTCATTTATTTCATCTAAACCTGCACATAAACCTAACAAAGTTGTTTTTCCACTTCCCGACGGACCTACAATTGCAAAAGTATCCCCTTCATCAATTGAAAAGGAAATGTCATCAATAACCGTCAATTTTCTTGATCCGCTGTTATACGTTTTCTTTAGATTACGTACGTTTAATATCTTTGTCATAAATCATTTTGGTACAAGAGAGCAAAATAAACAAATGATTTGGAATCTAATAAGTTAAGACTATGTTGAAAGTATTAAAGTTTCGTTATTTTTTGGTGGTGCTGTTGTTCGTTGGATGCGGAGAAACTACCGAAAAAAAGCCATCTGAAGCGCAAGCAGAGGTAGAAAATACGGATAAAAAGGAAGATGTTTCCACTGATGACAAAGTCATTTTGTTTTATGGAAATAGCCTTACCGCAGCTTATGGTTTGGATGTAAAGGAGGGATTTCCCAATAGAATACAGCAAAAATTAGATTCATTGGGTTTAGACTACAAGGTCATTAACTCTGGCTTAAGTGGAGAAACCACATCTGGCGGTTTAAACAGGTTAGACTGGGTATTGAACCAGGCTGTAGACATATTTGTTCTTGAACTAGGTGCTAACGACGGTTTGCGCGGAATACCCATTGCCGAAACCATGAACAATCTTCAAGAAATGATCGATATGGTAAAAGATAAAAATCCTGATACCAAGATTGTGTTGGCGGGCATGCAGATACCACCAAATATGGGAACTGACTATGCTTCTCAATTTAAAGCTATGTATCCGGCATTAGCAGAATCTAACAATATTTACTTAATTCCGTTTTTGTTAGAAGGAGTAGCCGGCGACCCAAGCTTAAATCTAGAGGACGGAATTCATCCTACCGCTGAAGGTCAAAGAATAGTTACAAATAATGTTTGGAAAATTTTAAAAACCATTGTGCTACCTGCAAGTGTATCAGAGGTAACCAAAGATGCTGCAGTCGAAGAATTAAATTAGGCAAAAGACATTGTTCTTACTCTTGGTTTAAAAAGTAAGGCTTGCTTAACTCTTGCATTCTTCACTTTAAAAAACCTTGCAGCTGTTTGAAAACCCTGAGTGTTTACATCAGACTTTACTGTTATATCCGCCATGGGCATAACAATAGTCTGCACTTTTGAGTTTGGTGACTTCTCTTGTGCTTGGGACTGGGTTCCCAAACAGATAACAAGGAATAAAAAAATAATAGTACGCATAATAAAGTAGGTAAATTTGGTCTATTGATAACCCACTACCACTAAGTAAACGTATTTCCCATTCGACAAGAGGTACAGTTTTTACGATGAAAGGGCACTTATTCGATGTATCACCATTTTTTGTAGTCCTTTTTCCTACAAAATTTTAAACTGATAATCGCCAAATTTGTGCAGTTCATCGAGTTAATAGGTTTTTTCTTACAATTTTTAATCGATTTTTATTCTTGTACTACAAAAATGCTACACATAAGACCATGTGAGCTTGTATTAATAGCAGTAAAAAAAGTTCTTTTAAGAACTACCTTTTATTTTCAATAAATAATTGGGGTTTGGACAATTGAATTTATAGTGTTGTAAGTTTTCCACTGCGCAAACGCCAGGGTAATCACCTTCATTACCTTCTAAATCTTTTATTATTTGAAAATGAAGGTGAGGTGCATAATTCACATTAATATCAGGTGTTCCCAACTTTGCCAAGGTTTCACCTGCCTTAAATACTTTTCCTTTAAACAAACCGGTTAAAGATTCTATAGATAAATGACCATATAATGTATAAAAAGTAATGTGATGTAAGGTATGCTCCAATATTATGGTAGGTCCATAATCACCGACTACATTATTGTTCTTAAAACTATGCACCTTGCCATCTATGGGAGCTAAGACCTTAGTATCTGCATTGGTCCAAAAATCTATTCCCAAATGTATATTGCGCTTGGGTTTATGAGCTGCAGAGAACCCATCTTTATCCGCATAAAGATTTCGTTCTTCTAAATAACCCCCATAGGCAACTATACCATCCTTACTCTTTACCACAGTATCAATATATGATTGACAGGTAACAGGATTTGTAATGTCCACATCTAGCAACGCTTCGTTAGATTTGGATAGATCCAGAGGTATATATTTATTCATTGGTATTGTGCTATCCAATATACCTATACTATGTAAAGAATAAGAATCAAGTACCTTTTGCAGTTCGTTCATTTTTCAAAAATATGCCATCTTAGTATCTCGTTAACATATTTTAACCGTTTACCTCGTAAGTACTTTGTAAATTATGCAACAAATTGCAAAAGAAAAAGAAATATGAAATTATTACAAATCGTTTTATTGGCCAGTGCAAGCTTAATTGCTACTAGTTGCCAGTCCAAGAATAAAAAAAATACAATTTCCGAAAACACACCAGCCAAAGAGACGCAGCAGGAAGAAATGTATGAAGAGGTTAAATTGAGTCCGCAACAATTAAGTAAATACGAAACCGCCTATTTTGCCAGTGGTTGTTTTTGGTGTGTAGAGGCTATTTTTGAAAGTGTAAAAGGTGTAAAGGAAGTTGTATCTGGATACGCCGGCGGAGAACAGAAAAACCCAACGTATGAAGAAGTTGGCTATGGCAAAACGGACCATGCCGAAGCTGTCGAAGTATACTATGACCCAAAGGTAATTTCGTTCACTCAATTGGTACAGGTGTTCTTTGGATCTCACGATCCCACACAGTTGAACAGACAGGGACCAGATCGTGGAAGACAATACCGCTCTATTGCCTTTTATAAAAATGAAGACGAAAAGAAAATTATTGAAAGCTACATTCAGGCCCTAGTAGATAATAAAGTATATGATAATGATCCTATTACCACAGAGGTAACACCATATACCGTTTTCTACAAAGCAGAATCGTATCACCAAGATTATGAAAAGAATAATCCTAACAATTCTTACATCAGAAATGTTTCTATACCTAGATTAAATAGGTTTAAAGCTAACTTTGGAGATTATCTAAAGAAGAATGCACATTAAAAACTATGTTCACCACGAATAGATTAGCGCTCCATTAGGGGCGCTTTTTTATTTGGTAACAAACAATAAAAATCTAATACTGTAAGAGTTAACATTGAAAACAATTAGGTTCGTTTAATTTTATTTTATCTTGCCCCAGATATTGAAGTACTATTAATCTTACAATAATTAAGAGAATAGTGTGTTTAAATTATAGATTCCAAACCAGTATTATGAAATGGACTATTTATTTTTTACTTCTACTATGCATTACTTCGTGTTCTGATGGCAAAAGCAAAAAAAACACTCAAATAACTCCCGTCTCCTATATTAAAGATGCTCCTACATTAGACGGCAGACCTATAGAGAATTATTGGAATTTGTTAGAATGGCAACCTATAGACCAAAATTGGATCGGCGGTCCTTTTGACCATGATGATTATAACGGTAAATATAAAATGGCCTGGAACGAAGACGGACTTTATATTTTACTGGAGATAGTGGATGATACCTTATTAGAACAAACCGAAGACCCTTTAAAATTATGGTGGAATGATGATTGCGTAATTGTGTATGTTGATGAAGACAATTCAGGTGGTCAACATAGATTTAATCATAATGCATTTACCTATCACGTTGCCTTGGATGGTAATGTGGTAGACTTAGGTGTAAATGAAAAACCAACGCTATATAATGATCATGTAATCTCTAAGCACCAAACAGAAGGTAATACCACATATTGGGAAATGCACGTAAAGGTATACCCTAGCATATTTAATGATAAGCCTACTGTAAAACCGGTTGTTTTGAGCGAAGGAAAAAGAATAGGTTTTGCTATTGCCTATGCCGATAACGATAATAGCAAAAAACGAGAAAATTTAATAGGATCTGTCTTTGTACCTGGAGAGAATAAAAATGCAGGTTGGATTGATGCCAATGTATTTGGCACATTGGAATTATTAAAATAACTACTGTAACACTACTTCACTATAATCAGATGTTATTAGTATAGAGCGACCACTATTGCTTTTTAAGTGATATCCCTTATTTACTACTGTAGATCCATTTTTAGTTTCTACTACGTTTACATGCGAAGGCAATTTTAGCGTTGACGAATTACCTTTTACATAAATGTTAGTGGCTACTTTAGGTAACTTAACGTTAAGTTCTCCGTTTTTCACACTAATATCAAGCTCTTCCAAATCATTGCTTAGTTCAAGGATATGTATTGCTCCAAAATTGTTTTTAATAAATGCATTGTTCATCAACTTATCTATCGTTACTTCGGATGATGTTGCTTGCAACTGCAATTGTACAACCTCTGACAATGAAATCTCTTCAGAATAGGATGTATTCAATTGGCCAACATTCCATTTTTTTACATTTACCGGTGTATAGGCAGCAGAAACAGAAGTGTCTTCACCATCAATTGTTACTGCCCAAAGGCTTGAATGCGAAAGGTTCGCATTCAAGTTTTTGGTATTCTCAGCTAATTTCACCTCACCATGACGTACATCCATTTTTATTCTGGTAGACTTTGGCAAACTGATCTTAATAGTCTTTTTAATCTTAAAATTCTTTTGTTTTCCTTCAGATGAATAATAGAATATATTTGGAGAACCTTCACCTGAATTGATCAACATTCTACGTTCTTCTCTTTCTTCTTGCATTTTTTCTCGTCTCTCTTCCATTTTTTCTCGCCTCTCTTCCATTTTTTCTTGTCTCTCTTGCAAAACTTCTTCTCTCTTTTCCATCAATTCCTCACGCCTTTGATTGTATTCCTCCATTCTTTTATCCATTGCCTCACCTTTCTCCTCCATGCGCTCAGCCCACTCTTCCAACCGTTTTTGATGTTTTTTATCAAAACTTTTCTCAAAGTTCTTTTGCCATTTTTTCATGTACTTTTCACCATCTTCTTGATATGCTTCATAATCGAATATAAAAGCTTCGGTCTGTGGTAAAGGTGGCATTTCTGGAAAAGGTGCAATTTGTGGCACACTAACTACAAATGATGCAATTTCGGGCACCTCTATGTGCATATCGTTATGGTCAAAAAAGGTCTTTGAATCAAAACTTGCAAAAAAATCGTTGTTTTTGGACTTTGAGGAAATTTTAACCTCTTTGCTGTTGCCTAAAATTTCAATAGGACTATTTTCAAAATAGTCTTTCGCTTCTTCTGTAGAAGCACCTTCCAAGGTAATGGTGGCCGTGATGGCCACCTCATCCTTGTCCCAAGTTTCAAATTCAATATCAGCATAGCTGGTATTGATATTTACCACAGCATCTTCTGCTACGATAAATCTTTCCTGAAAAGTTTTACTTTCTGCTTGCGAAAAAGAGCCGGCAGAGGTTAAAAGACCTAATGCAATGATGAGTTGCTTAGATACTAGTGTCATTGATCTGTTCATTTTTTGATAATTTTAATTCGTTCAACTTTCTTTTTAATTTCTGTAATAATTGTAAGCGTAACTGTAAATTCTCTATAAGCGCCGTAATGGTTTGATCATTAGGACCCAATTCTTTTAATTCATTATTTAAGGTTTTATATTCTAGGTTCAAATTATTTAGCTGCTCCATAAAACTATCAATAAGACCTTTGGTATCTGGAGAAACCTCTAGCTTAGCCAATTCCAAATTTATGTTCGCCACATAATAATTCTCTACTTTTTTTAAATCTGGAGATAGATCACCAAATGTGAATTCGGTTTTCTGCTTTTCCTCTTTATCATTTTGCACAACCGTTACTGTATTTTCATCATTTCCGCTTAAAAACCAGAAGCCCAATGACAAACTAACCAGTACAACAACAGATGCCGCAATGTGCAACCAACCCCATTTTGTTGTTTTATTTGATGGAATAGATTCTTCCAATTTCTTTAAAAACCGTTCTTCATGACCTGGTTTTATGGCATGTTTTTTCTTCTCCCTATCTTTTTTGAACATTTCCCTAAGATCCTGTTCCATAATTCTTTTCTTTTAATAATTCCTTTAATTGATTTTTTCCCCTTGACAATCTTGTTCTGCAAGCAGAGGATGAAATATTCAATACTTCTGCAATTTCTTGATGATCATACCCTTCAACCAAGAACATGAGTACCACATATTTATATTTTTCCTGTAATTGATCAATAGCCAACCTTACCTCATCAATACTAATTACAGCAGATACGTTCCAATTATCATCTTCTGCAACTACCTGCATATCCTGTTCATCAATGGAGACCTTATCTTTTTTTGATTTTAAAAAGTCTATACTTTTATTTACCACTATTCTTTTTAACCAAGCGCCAAAAGTTACCTCACCTTTGTATTGATGAATTTTTTGAAATGCCTTAATAAAAGATTCCTGTAAGACATCTTCAGCATCATCCGCATTCTTAACAAAGCGGTTTGCTACCACAAACATACCGTCACAATATTTTCTATATAATTGCAACTGGGCAGCCCGGTCGTTCGCTTTACATTTCTCTACGACATTGCCTTGAAACATCGGTTAATTAGATTGGTTTTTGGTTGTTGTTATATTAAGGACGATATAAAAAATAGAATGTGGCAAAAATTTTTATTTTTACACTACACTATTAAAATTTTCCTTTGAAACAAGTTACAATTTCCAATGCCTATTTGACCCTAATGGTTTTAGATTATGGCGCAACCATTCAAAAATTACTTGTTAAAGGAGATGATGGTGAATTCACCAATGTAGTTTTAGGCTACAACCATCCAAGCAGATATAGATTAGATGATCATGTGTTAGGTGCCAGTGTTGGGCGTTACGCAGGTAGAATTTCCAATGGTGGTTTTGTAATAGACCGAGCAAGATATGACCTGTATCAAGAAGACGGTGTACACTTACATGGAGGTAAAGAAGGGTTTCATCAAAAATATTGGAACATAGATGAAGTGGACCATAGCGATAAACCATTTGTAAAACTTACCTATAACAGCAAGCATTTAGAAGAAGGCTACCCAGGTAATTTAACCGTTAGTGTTACCTATAAACTAATGAATAACGCCTTGCAAGTCATTTATGAGGGAATGACGGATAGAAGTACGGTTATAAACCTTACCAATCATTCCTATTTTAAATTAGATAAAAATCCGTACATAGATGAGTACGAACTACAGCTCAACTGTCCATATAGATTAGAAACACAAGAGAATTTGCTGCCAACGGGAAATATTGTTCCAGTTCGTAAAACCGAGTACGATTTTCTTTTACCTAAAAAAATAGGTCTACAAAGGTTTGATACTATTTATGTGAAAGATATTGGTAATGAAAAGGTAGCAGAACTACATTCCAAAAGTTCGGGCATTACCATGAAGGTATACACCAATCAGCCAGCTTTGGTGGTCTATACTCCAGATGATTTCCCTGGTATATGTTTTGAGACACAAAACTACCCAGATGCACCAAATCAACCAGATTTTCCTAAAAGCCTCTTAAGGCCTGGTGATCTATACAACAACATTTCTATCTTTAAGTTTGATTTAGGTAAGAAAAGTTAAATTTCGTGTATAGAATTACCGGTAATAAATGAAGTTAATAAAGAGAATTTTCATTGTTATAGCCCTTATCGTGGCACTTGTTTATTTGGTAATCATACCTTACATACACCAAGAGGCTAAAAAGTTTAGCCCCGCTAAAACCGCACAACTAGAATTAAAAGGCAGTTCTTTAGAGGTTCAATATTCCAGCCCGTCTAAAAAAGGACGAATTATTTTTGGAGACCTAGTAGCGTTTGGTAAAGTTTGGCGAACCGGGGCAAATGAACCTACCACCTTTTCTACTAGCCAAAACATTAAAATAATTGATAAAATATTACCTGCGGGTAAATATTCATTATGGACGGTACCTAACCGGAATAGTTGGAAAGTTATATTCAATACTCAAATACCAGATTGGGGAGTAACCCGGGTAGATGGTAACCAAACCACACATGACCCACGATTTGATTATTTAACGGTTGAAGTCCCGGTAAAAACATTAGAAAATCCCGTAGAGAATTTCTCCATTGATTTTGAGCATTTGAAAGAAGGGATACAGCAGCAAGATTATTTGGACTTAGCCTGGGATACTACCAAAATCATGATTCCCATTTACAAATAGTACATTTACGTTACAATTACACTATAGAAGCCGTTGCCATGAATTTAGCCAACCTTACGACATCTGAAATTCTTGAAGGTATCTATGCAAATAATGTTGCCATAGTTAGTAAGGCTATTACTATTGTAGAAAGCACAAAGCCTCAGCATCGTTTAATTGCCAATGCGATAATTAGCGGGTGTATATCAAAAAAACAAGATTCCATAAGAATTGGTATTACCGGTGTACCTGGCGCCGGTAAAAGCACATTTATTGAGCAATTTGGAGATCTGATTACCTCCACGGGTAAAAAAGTTGCCGTATTGACCATAGACCCGTCAAGCAAAAGAACCAAAGGAAGCATTCTTGGAGATAAAACACGTATGCAAGAATTGGTTAAAAATCCCAATGCGTATATAAGACCATCTGCATCTGGTTCATCATTAGGCGGTGTCACAAGAAAGACCAGGGAAAGTATCGTAATACTTGAAGCCGCTGGATACGACTGTATTTTAATAGAAACCATTGGGGTAGGACAAAGCGAAACGGCAGTTCATGACATGGTAGATTTCTTTTTATTATTAAAAATAGCTGGTGCGGGTGATGAACTACAGGGTATAAAAAGAGGAATTATTGAAATGGCCGATGCCATAGTAATTACAAAAGCCGACGGAAACAACATACAACGTGCAAAAATGGCAAAAATGGAATTTACAAGGGCGCTACATATGTTTCCACCCAAAGAAAATGGCTGGTCTCCAGAAGTATTGACCTGTTCTGCCATTGAATTTAAAGGCTTACATGAAATTTGGGAATTAATAGTTACCTATTGTAATACCATGAAAGCTTCTGGTCACTTTCTAAACAACCGTAAGAGACAAAATGAAAATTGGCTCATTCAGTATTTGGAACAAGAATTATTATCAGAGTTTTATCGTCACCCAAAGACTATGGAATTACTGCCGCAATTAAAAAATGAAGTCATTAACGGAAATTCATCACCCTTCTTAGCTGCAGAAAAGCTCTTAAAGGCTTTAAAACCCCATTAAATTCCCTAAAGCGTTACTGGTGTTACAGTAGACCTTCTTTAGTTTAAAAAACATAACTTTGCATTGATTTCAAAAACAACCCAATGCAGCCTGTTACCACTTCTCTACTTTCGGTAGTTGTTCCTTTATATAATGAGGAAGATAATGTTACTCTTTTAACCCAAAAAATTCACGAAAGTTTGGTAGGTTATGACTATCAAATCATTTACGTTGATGATTTTTCAAAAGACAAAACCAAGAAAGTAGTAAAAGATTTAAAAGATGACAAGGTGCATCTTATAGAACTAAAGAAAAATTACGGACAAAGTTTGGCGTTGGCAGCAGGCATAGATTATGCCGAAGGAGAATATATCATTACTATGGATGGTGATTTGCAAAATGACCCTTCTGATATTCCCCAAATGCTAACCTATGCCGTAAGTGGCGAGTATGATGTTGTTACCGGTATTCGTCAAAAGAGAAAAGACTCTCTAGTTAAGAAGATACCCTCTAAAATTGCCAATTTCTTGGTTCGGCGTGTTACCAAACTAGATATCAAGGACAATGGTTGTGCCTTGAAGGTTTTTACAAGAGATATTGCCAAAGATTTAAATCTTTATGGAGAAATGCACAGGTTTATAACCCTATTGGCATTTCTTGAAGGAGGACAGATAAAGCAAGTACCCGTAAAACACCATGCACGTAATGCAGGGGTTTCTAAATATGGGTTGGAACGTGTATTTAAAGTAGTTGCAGATATGATGCTGTTACTATTTATTCGCAAATACTTTCAACGTCCAATTCACCTATTCGGTATTTCTGGTTCATTAATGATTATTATTGGTGTTTTTATTAATATATATCTATTGATCGTTAAGTTCGGCTTGGGCGAAGATATCGGTACAAGACCTTTATTGACAGTAGGTATGATGTTCATTTTTGCAGGTATTCAATTGTTTACAATAGGTATTGTTATGGAATTATTGATCAGAACCTATTATGAATCTCAGAACAAAAGACCGTACCGCATTAAAAAAGTAAGCGTAGGTGGCCAAGTTAAATAAGAAAGCAACTACCGTATTAAAAGTACTGATCAGTACCGTTTTAATCTATTTTATTTTCACTAAAATCAATGTAAGTGAAATAAAGAGTATTCTGTTCACCAGTAATTTAATGTACTTATTACTGGGCTTATTATTCTTTGTCATCTCTAAGCTTGTAGCCGCAGTAAGATTAAATCTTTACTTCCATCGCTTGCAAATTGTGCTCACCCATAAGAGCAACTTTAAGCTGTATCTATTGGGTATGTTCTATAACCTATTTTTACCCGGTGGTATAGGTGGTGATGCATACAAAGGGTATATCCTCAAAAAAACATTTGAAGTTAAGACCAAAAGAATCGTAAGCGTACTTGTACTAGATCGTCTTGGAGGCTTACTACTGTTATTTATCTATGCATGTTTGCTGCTTGGTTTTCTGGATAACAAACTATTAACAGGTTATCATTGGATATTCTTTACTGCCATACCATTTTCTGTTGTTATTTTTTGGCTTCTAAATAAAAAATTCTTCAATTATGTACTACCAATATTTTGGAAATCAACAGTATTATCAGCGCTGGTACAACTTGCACAATTAATAAGTATTTGGTGTATTCTTTTAGCTCTTCATATTGATACCGATCAAATATCATATCTCATTATTTTCTTGATTTCGTCTATAGTAGCGGTAGTACCATTAACCTTAGGTGGTATTGGCAGTAGAGAAGTGACCTTTTTTTACGGAGCTAAGTTCTTAGAGCTTGATCAAAATGTATCTGTAAGTGTTAGTGTGCTTTTCTTTTTAATTACCGCCTTGGTATCTTTAACTGGAGTATGGTATCACTTCAAAAAAATTAAATTGCAGGTAATAGAAACACCTAAACAACAAACAAAAGAGTTTTAGTAAATATGTAACAAGTGCATTTTACGTGTCACCTTTTTACGCGTATTAGGGTTTAAGAATTTACCTTGCAAACGAGTAATTCTAAACTGATCTACAGAAAGTTGCGAATCCCAATCAAAACCTTGTTCCTGTAAGTTGGCCATTTCCTCATCATTTACGTAGACCCATATGTCTTTTTTGTTCTTCAACATTTCTGGAGACGTAATTTGAACAGGATAACGATTGTAAAAATCTAATGACCACGTATAATCCTTACCTACCTTAAAAATTCGATCTACAGGAATATCCTTTTCCGCTATAATTTTAGACATTGATGAACCTGCTTGATAGTCTAATAAATTAGGATAAAAATGCAAGTTTAAAACGGCATTCAGCAATAACGAAGCGCATACTGAAATGGTAACCAGTTTCATAAAAACACCTTCTCTTTTAAGGGCATAGTACACAATAATAATTACCGCAACCAATAAAAAGAAATAAGCCACCATACTACGTAACTTAAACACATAGAAGCAAATTAAAGCCGAAGCAATAAAGACAATACTTAAAACAAAATATTGCCCGATCATTAAATACTTTACAGTCTTTGTATTACTAACAGTATATAGTTTATTAATGTATGCCGCGGTAATTACGGCGAATAACGGGATTGTAATATTTAAATAATGAGGAAGTTTAAACTGGGCAAAACTGATGATTATGAATATTAAGGTTATACCACCTATGGTTAAAAATTCCGACCCATTTGCATACTTAAATTTTTGACCGATGAATGTTCTTATTTTACTATAAAAGGCAACAATACCCAAAATAGTCCATGGTAGAAACACCCATAAAAATGTGTGAAAAAAGAAAAAGTAATCACTGCTATTCTTACCAATGCCTTCACCGCTTAACCGTTCAAAACTCTGTTCCCAAAAAATAAAGAATATGCCACTTCGGTTAGCCTTACCACGAATAACTTTTTCCGGATGCATATCGAACTGAAGATAGTAAGCATACAACATTGGAGTTATCGTCACTGCAAAAACCAATAGCGCCACCAATACCTTATAGCTTATAAAAGCCTTCCATTTTCCTGTGTAAAACAAATGACATAAGATGGGCAGACCAATAACCAATAACGCTATTTGACCTTTGGTAGAGAAGGCAATACCGGCTGCAAACGCTCCAATAATAATAGCCCTTACGCTACCTCTCTCTATATATGTGGCTAGTTGCCATATAGCTAGAATACTAAAGCCCGTTAAAACTGCATCGGTACGCACGTCAATTGCCCCAAGTACGATCGTCTGTGCAGTCATAAATATCAAAGCAGAAAGTTTACCTACATTTTTATTGTATAGTAAACTCCCTAAACCATAACAACTATAGGCTGCCAATAAGGTGGCCAATATTCCAGGAATTCTGTAAGACCACTCATGTATACCAAAGATCTTATAGGAAAGAGCTGCCAACCAGTAATGCATGTGCGGTTTATCCAAATACTCTTCCGGTCCTTTAAAGAGGCTAAAAAAATCACTTTCCTGTACCATTCTCATGGCCATTACAGAAAATTGGGCGGAATCATTTTCAAATAACGTTACAAACATACCTGCAACGTATACCAAAAAAACTAAAACAATTAAAAACCAGTACCTTAGATTAGATATCATAGGGAGAATTTGCGAAGTGCAAATATAAATAACTTTACAAACAACCAGCCGAACAAAGAGCCTATAAAAGCCCCTGTCAAAATATCCAAAGGAAAATGAACGCCAATGTATACACGGCTATACGCGACCAAAGCAGCCCACAACACCAAAAACACACCCAAATACCTTACACTTGATTTAAGAATACTACCAAAAAATACTGCTAGAGCAAAAGAGTTAGAGGCATGAGCCGAAAAATACCCGAATTTGCCACCACAATAACTCTTTACCAGTCTCATATAAGGAGCTATCTCCGGATCATGGCAAGGTCTTAGCCTTGCCACCCCATACTTAAAGAAGTTACCCAATTGATCAGTAACCGTAATTAAAAGGGCCACAGTAAACAAAAGCACCAACGTCTTCTTGGCCCCATATTTCTGAAAGGAAAGAATGAGTAAAAAAAGGTATAGTGGTATAGCACTGAATTTGTTGGAAACAAACTGAAAAAAATTGTCCCAATTCTTAGTACCTAGTCCGTTGAGGTATAAAAAGAAATCTTGATCTAACTGTAAAAGCTCTTCAAGCATAATAGTTAATCTTCGTACCTTGAAACTTCGCGATCGTAAAAAGCAGTTGCTGCCTCAATTAAATTTTCAGCTTCGTCTTCCAACTCTTTTTCATCTTCCTTGGAGAATTCTTCAAGCCATTCCACCTCATCATTTTCAAGATTGATTATAAATCGAGGAAACTCGGTATGCACAACAAAAATTGCCGTTGGATAATCAGTATTATCGCCCAATAAAAATTTTGGAAATTCCATAAAAATCTGGTCTATAAGTTGAATATAAACTGCTACAGATTAAAAATACGTTCTTAAGCAGCAATTAGTTTTTTAGTTAAATAATTAAATCGAAGATACAACATAATAGCTGATGCCGTAAGCCCTGTGAGCAATCCTACCCAAATTCCCGTACTTCTTAAATCAGTATGAAGACATAGATAATAACTCACCGGAAAGCCAATAATCCAATAAGATATAAATGTAATCAATGTAGGGACCTTTACATCTTGCAAACCACGTAAAGCTCCTAAAACTACCACTTGTACCCCATCTGAAATTTGAAAGAAAGCGGCTACCAATAACAACTCTGCGGCAATGATCAACACTTCTGTATTATCAGCAAAATTGGTCATATCATCAATATCTAAATATAATGATGGAAACCAGTGTCTACCTATCAAGAACAATGCGGCAAATACAATTTCCAGCAAAAATGTCAATAAGAAAATAGACTGGGCAATACGTCGTAATTCTTTAAAATTAGCCAAACCCTTTTGATTACCAACCCTAATCATTGCAGTTACCCCAAGCCCCATTCCAAACATAAAGGTCATGCTGCTTAAATTAAGTGCAATTTGGTTTGCCGCTTGGGCATTTTTACCCAAAACCCCACTTAACCAAATAGCAGAGGTAAATATACCTACCTCAAAAAACATTTGTAAGGCAGATGGAAAACCTAATTCTACAATTTTTTGCATTACCGTCTTCTCCAAATTGGCAAAATTGAATTTAGTGACGTAATACTTGAACTTTTCTTTTGTTTTTAGGATGAACCATAAGTAGAGAACCATAAAGAATCTTGATACCAAAGTGCCTACGGCAGCACCAACAATTCCCATTTCTGGAAATCCAAAATTGCCAAAAATCAATAGGTAGTTCAAAACTATATTTATGACATTGGCAATAATAGTAGCATACATTGGGTATTTAGTTTGAGAAAGCCCCTCTGAAAACTGCTTAAATGCTTGGAAAACAATAAGGGGTACCAAAGAAAATGCTACTAAATCTAAATAGGGCAATGCCAACTCAACCACTTCCAATGGTTGTTTCATGGCATACATAATTGGTTTTGACAATAGAATTAAACCAAACAATGACAACCCCAAAACAGTACATAAAACAAGACCATGTTTTAGGGCGCTTTTGGCATTTTCTTTATTACCTGCTCCATCTGCTTCAGCTACTAAAGGTGTAATTGCGGTTGAAAAACCAATACCTAATGACATGGCAATAAAAACAAAACTATTACCCAAAGATACCGCAGCCAATTCCGCTGTGCCCAATTGACCAACCATAATATTGTCTGCCAACTGTACAAAGGTGTGACCCAACATTCCTAAAATTACCGGAACAGAAAGCTTAATGTTATATCGAAATTCCTTCGTGTAGTTCTTTAACAAAACTGAATCTAATTTTTAACAAAGGTACCGCTAATTGAACAATATTTTTTTGCTTTCAGCCAGTTAAAATCATTGAATTTTACAGCACTAGTTGCTCTAATTCATCAGCATACAAGATGGTAGATAACAAATAAATTTTACAATAAATTAAAATTAAATTAACCATTCAAAAGTTAGAACAAAATATTATAAAACACTCAAAATCATTAATTTAAATTAAAAAATTGAATGAAAACCCTACTAGGGAAATAAGTTAAAATTTGACCAATTAGCTATTCAACCAACACAAAAGATACTATTATGCATTAGCGATTCGTTATATACACCTAACACACCAATTACCATTAATTATGTCCCAAGACCCATTAATTTGGATTATAGACGATGACGATATATCTAAGTATGTAATGAAACGTTATTTAAAACAATTATCCGCAAGTAGAATTGTTGACTTTCCAGATTCTTTACAGCCCTTAAAATTTATACAGGATAACGTCAATGCCATTGAAGATTTACCCGATGTAATTTTTCTTGACCTTCACATGCCTATTTTAAACGGTTTCGATTTTATTAGGGACTTTCAACAAGTAGCGTCCAAAATAAATAAGAAAATTAAAATTGTCATGTTAACCTCATCTATAAACGCAGAAGATGTAGAAATAGCAAAGAGCTTTCCTGAAATCTCAAATTATTTCATAAAACCTATAAAACATAGAGATCTAGAGAAAATCATGGACGTTGAACTTAATAACTAAAAATTACTCATAGGTCTTAGCTTTATTCCAATAGATATCCATTTCCTCTAAGGTCATATCTTTCATATCCTTGCCTATTTCCTTTGCGCTATTTTCTAAATATTGAAAACGCTTAATAAATTTCTTATTGGTTCTTTCCAGCGCATTTTCTGGATTAACCCCCAAAAATCTAGCGTAATTGATCATTGAAAAAAGTACGTCACCAAATTCAGCTTCGATCTTTTCAATTTCACCTTTTTGCACCTCTTCTTGAAGTTCGCCTAATTCTTCCTGTACCTTTTCAAAAACTTGTTGTGGTTCTTCCCAATCAAACCCTACTCCCGCTACCTTGTCTTGTATTCTATTTGCTTTCACTAGAGCCGGCAAACTCCTTGGAACCCCTTCCAATACACTTTTCTTACCTTCTTTTAACTTGATCTGCTCCCAATTTCTTTTAACGTCATCTTCATTTAACACCTTAACGTCTCCGTAAATGTGTGGGTGTCTATTCACCAATTTATCGCAAATGGCATTAGCTACATCAGCTATATCAAAATCATTGGTTTCAGACCCAATTTTTGAATAGAATATAATATGCAACAGTACATCTCCCAATTCCATTTTCACCTCATTAAGGTCATTATCTAAAATGGCATCACCCAACTCGTAGGTTTCCTCTATGGTCAAATGTCTAAGGGATTGCATGGTCTGCTTTTTATCCCAAGGGCATTGCTCCCGTAATTCGTCCATGATAGTCAATAATCGATCAAGTGCCTGTAATTGTTCCTTTCTATTGTTCATGAATGCGGTTTTCACAAAAGTAAGCAACCATAGATTCTCTCGCTAAAAATCCTGTTTTGTTTTCGTACATTTAAAATCATAAGTAGTTATCATGATTTGCACTACTCATGCAACCATTACCTCTGAAATTACAATTGTTAAAACAACAACTAACAACAATAGATTATCACACCTATGAAAACACGCAGAAATTTTCTTAAACGGGCAGGTCTGTTCAGTGCCGCTACCCTTTTAACGCCTCAGCTTAATTTAGCATTTCCTAAAAATTCAATATACGGCGTACAGCTTTATTCATTTAGAGAAGCCATGTTGAAAAATCCTAAAAAAGCCTTGGAAACAATTGCAAGCTTAGGTTTTAAGGAAATTGAAAGTGCAGGATCAAATAAAGGCTATTACTATGGCTTATCACCTGTGGAAATGGGAGAAACCTGTAAAGCATTGGGAATGACACTTACCAGTGGCCATGTACATTTAGATGATAAATTTGAACGGACTATAGCAGATGCAGTAGCATCTGGACAGGAATATTTGATTTGTTCGTCGTTACCTTCTAAAGGACAAACTGTAAATAATTACAAAAGGGTTGCTGAAAAGTTTAATATCGCTGGTGAAGCATGTAAAAGGCAAGGTTTAAAATTTGGCTATCATAATCATGAATATGAATTTGAATCTGAAAAAGGAGAGATTCTTTATGATGTTCTTATGGATAACACCCAAAAGGATCTAGTGCACATGGAACTTGATTTGGGTTGGGTGGTTGTTGCCGGTAAAGACCCCTTACATTATTTTAAAAAATACCCGGGCAGGTTTCCGTTATGGCATTTGAAGGATATGAATATGCATGAAAAAGTAAGTACTGAATTTGGTAAAGGAGTGCTTGACATACCTTTAATGCTTGAGTTAAAAGAACTATCTGGTGTTGAACATATTTACATTGAACAAGAAGAATATAGTAGCACACCTATAGAAAGCATGCAGTATAATATGAATTATTTAAAGAATCTATAAGCTTAACACATGAAAACCAAGTATACCATAATCAGTTCTCTTGCCTTAGGCATTCTTGTATTCTCTTGTAAAGCCCAACATTCATCTATAATAGCAGACGATGCGTTGCTCGTTAAAGTAGATAGTACATACAGTTTTACGGAGGGTCCGGCCTCAGATAAAGATGGCAATGTTTATTTTACCGATCAACCAAATGATAAAATAATTAAGTGGCATGCAAATGACAATTCGGTAAGTATATTCAAAGAACCTTCGGGCAGGGCCAACGGTCTATATTTTGACCATGACGGAAATTTATTGGCTGCTGCAGACGAAAATAATGAACTATGGAGAATTGACAGTAACGGAAATGTTGATACCCTATTAACTTCTTTTGAAGATAAAAAACTTAATGGTCCTAATGATATTTGGGTAGATTTAAAAGGTGGTATCTATTTTACCGACCCCTATTACCAAAGAGAATACTGGACAAGAACTAAGGCAGAAATTTCAGAAAAGAATGTGTATTACATATCTCCAGATGGAAAAGAGGTATCTATTATAGCTTCTGGTTTTGTTCAGCCCAATGGTATCATAGGTACTCCAGATGGTAAAACACTTTACGTTGCTGATATTGGGGATAAAAAAACATATGCTTACACCATACAACCTAATGGAACCCTAACAGGTAAAAAACTTTTCACCAATATGGGTTCAGATGGCATGACCATTGACAATAAAGGCAATATATACCTTACAGGTGATGGTGTTACTGTTTTTAACAAGAAAGGCGAACAAATACATCATATTCCTTTAAACGAAAACTGGACGGCCAATATCACTTTTGGAGGTAAGGACCAAAACATACTATTCATTACGGCAATGGGTGCTATTTACACTCTAAAAATGAATGTGAAAGGTGTTAGATACTAGATGAATGCGGCTATTGAAACCTATAAACTGTAATAACTCTAAAAGGAGAGATTACATTTGATTATTTGCCCATAACCTAATTAAATAAATCAAACACATTGATCAGCAATTAAAGGTCTCATGTAAAAAACGCATTTACAATGATCTTATATTATCATATATTCAATAAAAGGATTTAAAATTTATAATTCCTCGATTTTAATTATCTTAAACGACTTAAAATCCAACCAAACTATGATAACATATATTTTTGAATTTATTGGAACCGCATTACTCATTTTAATAGGAAATGGTATTGTTGCCAATTTAGTTTTAAAAGGTACCAAAGGAAGCGATTCTGGCTGGACAGGAATATCCCTAGCTTGGGGTATAGCCGTTTTTATTGGTGTTTTTGTTTCCGCAGATACCAGCGGTGCCCATTTAAACCCAGCTGTTACCATTGGTTTGGCCGTAGCCGGTAAATTTTCATGGTCATTGGCACCTGGCTATATCCTTGCTCAAATTTTTGGGGCAATGATGGGAAATTTTTTGGTATGGCTCAATTATAAAAAACAATATGAAGCAACGGAAGATACAAGTGCTATTTTAGCCACCTTTTCTACATCGCCCGCCATTAGAAGTCCGTTTTGGAATATGGTTACAGAAATCATAGGAGCATTCGCCTTAGTTTTCGGTGTATTTTATATTGCCGGTGGAACTGTAGGCGATAGTCCGGTTTCTTTAGGTTCATTAGATGCCCTACCAGTAGCCTTATTAGTAATGGGTATAGGTTTTGGATTAGGAGGCCCTACGGGATATGCTATAAATCCTGCCCGTGATTTTGGACCAAGATTATTACATTCCATTTTGCCCATTAAAAATAAAGGAAAAAGTGATTGGAGCTATGCATGGGTACCTATTGTAGGTCCTATAATTGGCGGAGTACTAGCCGCATTACTATTCATGCTTATTGAAACATTGCAATAAAAAATATATTATGAAGAAAATTATTTTAGTTACCTGTATTTTTATCTCCATGAATGTACTTGCACAAAAGATGGTAGATCTGCCCTTTGAAAAAAATGCCGATGTAACCTGGTCAACGGCAGAAAGAGAATACTATTCTGATATTTGGGAAAACGAAGTTGTCACCAATGTTGCCGTACCACGATTAGAGGTATTTGAAGCTGACCAACCAAACGGCACCAGTGTCATTGTTGCACCAGGTGGCGGACTTTACGGTTTAAGTATCGAAAGCGAAGGTAGACAAGTTGCAAAGTGGTTGAATAAAAAAGGTATCACTGCTTTTGTTTTAAAATATAGGTTAGTACCTACCGGTATTGATGGTATAAAGGAGATTACCGATGAAGGAGCAACCAACCCGGCTAAAATAGGTGAAAGGGTAACGCCCGTTTTACCTTTATCTATTGCGGATGGGCTTTCTGCCATTACATATGTAAGAACCAATGCAAGTAATATGAAATTGGACCCCAATAAAATTGGCTTTATGGGTTTTTCCGCTGGCGGGGCCGTTACCATGGGAGTTACATTTAATGCAACGGAAAACAACAGACCAAACTTCATAGTACCAGTTTATCCTTGGATGACAGTTTTAGGGGAATATAGTGTACCGCAAGATGCGCCGCCTATGTTGGTGATTTGTGCATCTGATGACCCTTTAGGTTTGGCAAAACCCAGTGCAGATTTATATTCCGCATGGTTAACAAATGGCAAAAATACCGCTATGCACATGTATTCTAAAGGCGGACATGGATTTGGGATGAAAACCCAAAATTTAGCATCGGATAATTGGATATCACAGGTTTACCAATGGGCACTAACCGAAAAATTCACAGAAACCATTAATAAATAAAAAAGTATGTCTCAACAACAACTCAACCTTAAAACCATAAAAAAAATAAGAACACTTACTGTTCTTATTTTTTTTGTTTCCTTAACCAGTTTTGGGCAAGTAGAAAATGTATTCACAAAAGAGGTAAAGGACATCACCGCCAAGTATGACAGTATTTGGGATTCCAGTAAAGAGACCATTTTATTCACAGGTAGTTCAAGCGTACGCCTATGGAGAAAATTACAAGAGGAGTTTCCCGATCATCAAATCATCAATAGTGGTTTTGGAGGATCACAAGCATCTGACCTTTTATACTTTATAGATGAACTGATATTATCTTACAACCCTAAAAAGGTATTTATATATGAGGGTGATAATGATTTGTGGGCTAAAAAAAGACCTGCTGATGTTCTTGATACTACCGCAGATATCATCCGTCGAATAAAAGCAAAAAACGCCTCAACACAAGTTATATTAATATCGGCAAAACCAAGTATTAGCCGTTGGAAAATTCGAGGAAAATATAAAAGGTTAAATAGAAAAATGGAACGTTTTACCCAAGACGATCCAAATTTGTTCTATGTAGATGTATGGAAACCTATGTTGAACAAGCGAAAACTAAAAACCGATATTTTTATTGAAGACGGTTTACATATGAACCAAAAAGGTTATGATATTTGGTATGCAGCCATGAAAGATTTAGTAAACCAACCTTAATTATTCAACAAAATGAAAACCTTTTGTATTCGAAGTCTATTTTTCACAAGTTTAATGCTATTATGCTTTGCTTGTGCAGAGAAGAAGAAAGAACGAATTGCAATGCCTAGCACTGATTTATCTAAAGTTAGTCTAATACCCAAACCTTTAAAAACCATACCTACAAATTCTGCATTTGCATTAGATCAATTTACGGCAATATACACTTCTAAAAATGCAACTGGCTTTGAAGAGGTTGGTACGTTCTTAGCTACTAAATTAAAAGACAAAATTAACCTGAGTATACCCGTAAATAGTGAAGGTTCTAACACGGTAGAACGTGTAATCTACATCAACCAAAGTGACAGTACGGATTTAGAAACACCAGAAGCCTACCAATTATATATTAACCAAGATTCTATCATCATAAACTCCAATACCGCAGAAGGCGCGTTTAGAGGTATACAAACGTTAAGACAATTGGTGCCGCTTAAAAGTAATGACACTTTAGCTCCACAGAAAATATGGCCAGTACCATCGGGTAAAATATTTGATAACCCAAATTTTGCCTACCGAGGTTCTATGTTAGATGTTGCAAGACATTTTTTTAGTGTAGATGATGTAAAGAAATATATAGACCTATTATCATACTACAAGATAAACGTTCTTCACTTACACCTTAGTGATGACCAAGGTTGGCGTATAGAAATAAAATCTTGGCCCAAGCTTACAGAAATTGGCGGAAGCACTGAGGTTGGTGGCGAAGCAGGAGGATTTTATACCCAAGAAGATTATAAGGAAATTGTGCGTTATGCAGCGGAAAGGTATATGACCATTATACCAGAGATTGATATGCCGGGCCATACCAATGCCGCTTCGGTTTCATATCCTTTTTTAAACGGAAACGGAAAAACACCTAAACTGTACGAAGGTATGCGTGTTGGTTTTAGCACGTTTGACACAAGAAAAGATACCGTGTATGCATTTATAGATGATGTAGTAGAAGAAATTGCTGCCATTACGCCTGGTCCATACTTTCATGTAGGTGGGGATGAAAGCCATGTAACTAAAAAGAAAGATTACATACACTTTATAAATAAGGTAGAAAAAATAGTTCAAAAACATGGCAAACGAATGATCGGATGGGATGAAGTTGCCATTGCAGATGTAGATTCAACCTCAATTTCACAATGGTGGGCCAGTGAGGAAAATGCTAAAAAAGCAGTTGACAAAGGCATGCAAATTATAGTGTCCCCTGCAAAGAAAGCATACTTGGATATGGAGTATGATACCCTTTCTAAATTTGGGTTGCACTGGGCAGCATATATACCGGTAGATACCGCATACATTTGGACACCAGAAGAATATGGTATTCCGTTAGAAAATATTTTAGGTGTAGAAGCGCCGCTTTGGTCAGAAACCATTAGTAATATTGATGAGCTAGAGTATTTAGCATTTCCTAGAATTATTGGCTATTCTGAACTTAGTTGGAGTATAAAGGAAAACAGAAACTGGGAAAATTATAAAGTAAGACTGGCAGACCAAGCTCCATTTTTAGATCGTATGGACGTTAAGTACTATCCTTCTGCTCTAATTGACTGGAAAAAGAGTGAATATACCTATGAAACCATAGAAAAAGACTAAAGATTAATAGTCCATTAAAAAAGCCTTGATCGTTGAGACCAAGGCTTTTTTATTTATTATAACAATAAAGGTTATTCCTCCTCAGAAGCTTCTTCCCTGGCAACCTCTTCGCTAGAAAAATCGGTGATTTTATTATCTACCAATATATTGTACCATTGGATTACCTTTTTAATGTCACTAACATAAACGCGATCCTCATCGTAGTTAGGTAATACTTCAAAGAAGTATTCTTCTAATTTGATTTTCTCTTCTTTATGCCCAATAGATGTTTTACCACCATCTTCTTTTTCTTGTATTTTTTTGAATACATCTCTTAAAGGCACTTCCTCTTCAAGTGTGTAAATGGCAATTTCAGACAAAACACTAACGCTGCTACGTAAGCTTACCGTAATTCTTTTTCCATCTAACAAGGATTCCGCCACAAACCCTGTTCTAGTTTGGGTAATTAATTTATATAAACCTGGTTTTCCTGCAACGGATAAAATCTTCTCTAACCCCATATACTCTTTTAAAATTTTAGTCGACAAATATTAAACTTTTCTATTAATTATGATATGATTTTAACGTCCTTTTTTTAAAGACGGAAATTTCATTCTATATTCAACACTGATTTTTCCTTTTGAAATATTGGCCAATCTGCCCTTAATCATTCTTTTCTTTAAAGAAGACAATTTATCGGTAAACAGTACTCCTTCAATATGATCATACTCATGTTGAATTACACGTGCCA
Source organism: Maribacter sp. 6B07 (assembly GCF_002700155.1). Classification (NCBI taxonomy): domain Bacteria; kingdom Pseudomonadati; phylum Bacteroidota; class Flavobacteriia; order Flavobacteriales; family Flavobacteriaceae; genus Maribacter; species Maribacter sp. 6B07. Next base: position 167,161 of record NZ_PDUT01000001.1, read on the forward strand.
AAAGACCACTATACGTTTCTACATGTTCTTTAAAATTTTCGTCTAAATAACTGATCTTAATAGTTTCCTTTCTGCGAACATCTTCACGAACATCCGGTATACTTAAACAACCTTCGTTAAAAGCCCATTCTTCACCAGTTTCTTCTTCAATAGTCGCGTTTATGAATACGCGTTTGAATCCGTCCAATTGCTTTTGTTCTTCCGGTGTTAAATCCTCATCACCACTAAATGGTGTTGAATCTACCAAGAATATACGTATTGGAAGCCCAATTTGAGGAGCTGCAAGACCTACGCCACTAGCATTGTACATGGTGTCCCACATGTTGGCAATCAATTCATTCAGTTTTGGATAATCTTTATCTATATCATCCGCAACTTTTCTTAATACGGGATCACCGTAGGCAATAATGGGTAATATCATTTAAACTGTTTTTAAAAAGTCTTGTAATATAATGGTTGCACTGATCTCATCTATCAATGCTTTGTTCTTTCTTTGTTTTTTCTTTAATCCGCTATCCAACATGGTCTGAAAAGCCATTTTAGAGGTAAAGCGCTCATCATGTCTTTTAATGGCCACCTTAGGAAATTTCCCTGCCAACTTCACTAAAAAAGGAGCAATATGTACTTCAGATTCAGAAGCGGTATTATCCATTTGTTTAGGTTCGCCCACAACTATGGTATCTACGTTTTCATTAGGTATATAGTCAGCTAAATATTCAAATATTTCAGGTGTAGCAATAGTAGTTAAACCAAAAGCTATCATTTTCATATCATCGGTAACTGCCAGCCCAATACGTTTTTCTCCGTAATCAATTGCAAGGATCTTTCCCAAACTAAATTTTTGGCAAAAATAAAGGATAATTTGTTATATGTGCCCTTGACCATGGGTAATTACTGTACTTCAACTTATATTTGAGAAAATTTTATGAAAATGACAGAATTAAGAGCTCAAATAGAAAAAGCATGGGAAAATAGAGACCTTTTGAAGGAGTCTGCTACCCAAGATAGAATTAGAGAGGTTGTAAATCTTTTAGATTTAGGAAAATTGAGATGCGCCGAGCCTACTGAAGATGGATGGCAGATCAATGAATGGGTCAAGAAAGCGGTAGTTATGTATTTCCCTATTCAAAAAATGGAAACTTTAGAAGCTGGTATTTTTGAGTACCATGATAAAATGCCATTAAAAAAAGGATACAAGGAAAAAGGAATTCGTGTAGTACCAAATGCCGTTGCAAGACATGGAGCATATATTTCAGCAGGTACCATTTTAATGCCTAGCTATGTAAATATTGGTGCTTATGTTGATGAAGGAACCATGGTAGATACCTGGGCAACAGTAGGTAGCTGTGCTCAAATAGGTAAAAATGTACACCTAAGTGGCGGTGTTGGTATTGGTGGTGTTTTAGAACCTTTACAAGCTTCGCCGGTCATCATAGAAGACGGTGCCTTTATTGGCTCCCGTTGTATTGTTGTAGAAGGTGTTAGAGTTGAAAAAGAAGCCGTTTTAGGTGCAAATGTTGTTTTGACCATGAGTACTAAAATAATTGATGTTACAGGCGAAACTCCGGTAGAGACCAAAGGTGTTGTCCCTGCTCGTTCAGTAGTTATACCTGGCAGTTACACCAAAAAATTCCCGGCTGGTGAATTCCAAGTACCATGTGCATTAATAATTGGTAAGCGTAAGGAAAGCACCAATAAAAAGACATCATTGAACGATGCACTAAGAGAGTATGATGTAGCGGTTTAAATTTTAAACCAATGCCACTAATTTGTTGATAGCTTGAGAAAGGTAATAACCGGAAGACACCTTCACCTTCACCTTTTCTACGTTAGAAACCATAGTAGCATAGTCTTTAGAATCAAGGTTAGCTAAAACAGTATCAAGTTCGTCTAAAGAATTTAAGGTAATACCTATTTGTTCTTTTTCAATGAATTTAGCGATAGCTGCTTTTTTCCAGACAATTACAGGTAATCCGCACAAGAGATATAAAGATGTCTTGTGCGGATTATTATATAACAAGTATTTACCAAAATCCCCTGAACATTCGGTCAAAGCATTACCGTTCCAAATTAACCCGAACGAACCGTTTATTTCATCGATTACCTGTTCCGGTGAAAAAACACCTTGATAATCCAGAATAGAATTAGTTTGCTCAGCATCAGCAGCATTGAAACCATTACCATATAATTTCAATTTATAATTTAAAGGGCTAAGGTTGTCCATACTATATAGAAACTCGCTTTTTTCCTTTCCTAACCCACCTGCGAAGACTACATCGTAAGGAGTATTGAGCGTGGCATGCTTATTACTGGAATGAATATAATCGAACAATTCTAAGCTGACCAACTGTGCAGTACAGCCATTATCCTGAAACCACTTTTTCATAGATTCGTTATGAACGATGATAAAATCAGCTTTATTAAACTTCGCCATTTCACCATTTAAATCTTTTGACTTCCCCATTAAAAATTTTACATCATGAATGATAATAATTAGTGTACATTTTTTTAAAGCAACGACGTTGGTGATATACCCAAAAAACTTACTCAACGGATATTGCATGCAAAAAACCGACTTTCTTGGCAAGCGAATTAACCCTTTTGTAATTCCAAAAAAACTAATAACCGCGCCTATCGCCGAACTGGGGTAATTACTTTGTTTAAAACCTAAATTTTTAAATCCGTTTTTTTCAAGAACTATCTCGCAGTCCATTTTTGGTTTAGAAGCCGCATTCTTTGAAAATTTATAATTCCTAGAAATAAAAAAGAGATTATTTGAATTCATGAAGGTATTAATTAAGCCATTTTTTGCCATGCAATTATACCATTTTAAAATAAAGTTTTTAAGTTAAAGCTTAAACAATTGTAAATATTTTCATGTTAATAAATTTAGATTTCAAACTGTATCTTTGAGCATTAAATTTTAAAAAATGGCATCCACAAAAAAGTATGATTTCCTTATTGTAGGCGCAGGTCTGTACGGGGCAGTTTTTGCCCATGAAGCAAAAAAAAGAGGTAAAACATGTTTAGTAGTAGATAAAAGGGAACATATAGGAGGTAATACATTTTGTAAAAAAATAGAAGATATCAATGTGCATGCCTACGGAGCACACATTTTCCATACCAACAACAAAAAAATTTGGGACTATGTAAACGACTTTGTGCCTTTTAATAGATATACAAATTCACCAGTTGCCAATTATAAAGGTTCATTGTTCAATTTGCCTTTTAACATGAATACTTTCCATCAGCTTTGGGGAGTAAAAACTCCTTCAGAAGCTAAAAACATAATAGAAGAGCAAAGCAAAAAACACCAAACAAAAAAACCTCAAAACTTAGAAGAGCAAGCGCTCTCATTGGTTGGTGAAGATATTTATTACAAACTGATCAAAGGGTATACAGAAAAGCAATGGGGAAGAAAAGCCACAGAATTACCTGCATTTATAATAAAACGTCTACCGGTAAGATTTACATTCGACAACAATTATTTTAATGATAGCTACCAAGGCATTCCAATAGGTGGATATAACGAACTTACTGGAGGGTTACTTGAAGGTATAGATGTACAGCTTGGCGTCAATTACTTTAAAGATAAAATTGCCCTAGATGGGATGGCACACAAAACGGTCTTTACAGGTAAAATTGATGAGTACTACGGTTATGAATTTGGCAAACTAGAATACCGAGGTTTACGTTTTGCCCATGAAGTTTTAGATATCGAAAACTTTCAAGGCAATGCAGTTATTAATTATACAGCAGTAGAAATACCATATACTAGAATTTTAGAACACAAACATTTTGAATTTGGGCAACAAAAGAAAACGGTCATAACAAAAGAATTTCCATTAGAGGCATCAACTGAATTAGAACCCTACTACCCCATTAACGACGATAAGAATAACAGTAGGTATTTAAAATATAAAAATAAGGCTTCCAAAGACTTAGTCATTTTTGGAGGTAGGCTAGCTGAATATAAATACTATGATATGCACCAGGTTATTGGAGCTGCGTTAGCAAAAACTAAAAAACTTTTTGATAATTGAACGCAACCATTCTAAAATATACCCTCTTATAAATTGAACCAAGTTATAATACTGGATTTTAAACCTGTAAGAATTTTACTTCTTGACACAATTTTTTAATTCTTTTTTTGTTATAACTTTGTTCGCTCCGATTAGAGCAAACCTATCAAATTGGATTGTATGATTACAAAAAAAGAACAACTTACCGCATTAGTAATTACGTATAATGAAATTGGTTTCATTGAAAAATGTATAGAATCTGTTTCTTTTGCTGACGAAATTATTGTAGTTGACTCTTTTAGTACTGACGGAACCTATGAATATTTAAAGGAACACCCTAAAGTAAAAGTCATTCAAAATCCGTTCGAAAATTTTACCGCTCAAAAATCTTTTGCTTTAAAACAGGCTAAAAACGACTGGGTTTTATTTTTAGATGCTGATGAGATTGTTTCAGATGCTTTGCAAAATGAAATAGAAGAAACAATATCAAGTGGTACCGAAGTTGCTGCTTTTTGGTTTTATCGACAGTTCATGTTCAAAAATGAAAAATTAAATTTCAGTGGATGGCAAACAGATAAAAACTACCGCCTTTTTAGAAAAAGTAAAGCTGTATTTTCCGATTGCAAAATTGTCCATGAAACATTGGACGTGGATGGTGATTCTGGTATTTTAAAAGAAAAACTAACACATTACTGTTATAAGAGTCACAAAGACTACAAAGGTAAAATGCTCAAATATGGTCGTTTAAAAGCTATTGAATCTTTTTACAAGGAAAAAAAATTCAGTTATGTAATGATGGTCTTAAAAACTAGCTGGAAATTTTTTAACCACTATATTTTAAGACTTGGTATACTTGACGGCAAAAAAGGTTTTACTATCTGTTATTTAAATGCTTTGGGCGTACTTGAACGCTATAGAGAGCTTAAAAGGTTAGAACAGAAAAATGAGCTTGCGTATTATTTGGTAATGCCATAGTGTGTCCACACACTTTTTTCCTTTTTGGTGGCATTTCTAATTCCAACATTTTTTGCGATAGACTCTGGTGTTTTGTAACCTCTTTTGTGATCCAAATGAACACAAACAGCACTGTAACGTAATTGTTTTGACTTTATACCAAAATTAAATAACCTTTCACCCAATTCCCTGTCTTGTCCACCATATTGCATACGCTCATCAAAACCGTTCACATTTTCAATATCTTTCTTCCAACCAGAAGAGTTATGACCGTTCCAACTAGCGTTGGTAGGTGTTACCCAGTTAAGGATTTTTGAAATGATCCCCCGAGCCGTCAACTTATTATTCTTGAATGTCTGCGGAATTCCTTTTTCTTTTAACCACTGAATATTAAAACAACGCTGCTTTTCAATATCATCTAAAGTAATTAATTTAGAGATATTCATTGGTAGCATGTAATATCCACCAGAAATAAAATAACCAGGTTCTTTATTTATATAGTGAACTTGAACAAAATCTTCTCGCGGTATACAATCACCATCGGTCATAATAATATAATCTGCAGAACAAGCCGTAACCGCCTTATTAAGTATCCTAGATTTTTGAAATCCGTCATCTTCTTGCCAAACATGAACTATGGGGTAATGAACCTTTTTTGCCATTTCTTCAAGAAGAATTTTAGTAGGTTCCTTTGAGCCGTCATCGGCAATAACCACTTCAAAGTCTTTGAAAATTTGTTGCTCAAAGCCCCAAAGTACCTTCTTCAACCACTCTTCGGCATTATATGTACTTACAATGATACTTATTTTAGGAATCTCCATGCTACGTTTCAAATTACTGCAAAAATATAAAACTCTTATCTATCTTTGACCAAGAAAAGATGCTCTATTAATAATAGATCAAAATACAGCAATGTAAAATGAAGCTAAAAGAAATACCGGTATCAATTTATAACGCTGCCAAACTTTTATCAATATCTTCTAAAAGTATGGTTAACGTACAGAAAGAAGAAATTCCTGTAATTGTTTCATTAACCTCCATTCCTTCAAGGTTGCATACGCTGCACTTGACCATAAGAAGTATCCTTAATCAAGAAGTAAGGCCTACAAAAATAGTATTATGGTTACATCACTCCTTAAAAGATGAAATTCCAGAAAAATTGGCATCATTAGAGTCTGATTTGTTTTCAATTTTATATTCTGATTTAACCTGCTCCCATAGAAAATTGGTTCATAGTTTAGAGCTTTACCCCAACGATATTATAATTACATGTGATGATGATATGATGTACAGAAAAAATTGGCTTCATTTATTATATCAAGAGCATAAAGCCAATTTAGATAAGGTAATAGCTAATCAAACTAGGTATATAAGTTATAGCTCAGCTGGAGAATTACTTTCTTACAAAAGGTGGATCAAGGATAAAAACACCAAGAATAATGAAGACGCAATTATTGCAATTGGTGCAGAAGGGGTACTTTACCCTCCTAACTGCTTATCAAAAGAGGTAACAAATGCCGATCTATTTTTAGAATTAGCACCAAAAGCCGACGATTTGTGGTTTAAGGCTATGGCATATTTGCAGGGAACAAAAACAATATTAGCAGCACATAGAGCAAAAACACCAATACCTATCATTGGGTCTCAAAAACAATCTTTGAAAAAATCGAACATAGGTGGGGATAAAAACAAAACTCAATGGCAAGCTATAACACAACATTATAATATAACACCAGATAAATTTCTTTAATTATACCCTATCAAAGATGACTGAGGAAATCAACAAATGCATAGAAGTTTTAGAAAATGGCGGACTCATACTCTACCCTACCGATACCGTTTGGGGAATAGGTTGTGATGCCACCAATGAAGAAGCGGTTCAAAAAGTATTTCGATTAAAACAACGAGAAGACAGTAAAGCACTAATTTGTTTGGTCGCCAATGACGCAATGCTTGAGAAGCACATAGAAAAAGTTCCTGACCTGGCCTATGACCTTATGGACCTTTCTACAAAACCAACCACTATAATTTACGATAATCCACGTGGTATAGCCAAAAACCTAATTGCAGCGGACAATACCCTAGCCGTTAGAGTGGCTTCTGACAAATTTTGCAGTTACCTAATTGGTAAGTTTAAAAAACCAATTGTATCAACATCTGCCAATATATCAGGAAACAACACTCCAAATTCTTTCCAAAATATAGATCAAGCCATTTTAAAAGGTGTAGACTATGTGGTAAATTTGCACAGAGAGAAACAGAATAGCTCCGCCTCATCAATTATTAGACTTTCTAATGACAATACGGTGAAGGTTATTCGAGAATAACAACATGCAAGAGAGCCATATAGACGCTTTAAACAACCCTATTTTCAAAACTATTTCAGAAGCTGCAGAAGAACTTTCTGTAGACTGCTATGTTATTGGTGGTTTTGTCAGAGATTATTTTTTAAAGAGATCCATTCCTAAAGATATAGATGTCGTTGCTATTGGCAGTGGCATAGCACTTGCCGAGAAAGTAGCTTCAAAATTAAAGGGAAAACCTCAAGTTTCTGTTTTTAAGAATTTTGGTACCGCCATGATCAAAAGTGATGGCATTGAGCTAGAATTTGTTGGCGCACGTAAAGAAAGTTATACCAGGGATAGCCGTAAACCAATTGTTGAAAACGGCACCTTGGAAGATGATCAAAAAAGAAGGGATTTTACCATAAATGCATTAGCACTTTCTTTAAATTCATCTAACTATGGTGAGTTATTGGACCCCTTTAACGGTATAACAGACCTTGAGAACAAAATAATCAAAACCCCTTTAGAACCAGGGGTAACCTATTCAGATGACCCCTTACGCATGATGAGGGCTATACGGTTTGCAACACAATTAGATTTTCAAATTGCACTACCCTCTTTACAAGCTATTACCGAAAATAAAGACCGTTTAAAAATCGTATCCAACGAGCGAATATTAGACGAGCTCAATAAAATTATGTTGTGCAAAAAACCGTCCGTAGGGTTTTCACTGCTTCATAAAACAGAACTTTTAGCTTTAATTCTACCAGAGCTTACTGCGTTACAGGGCATTGAAGAAATAGAAGGGCAAAAACATAAAGACAATTTTTGGCATACGCTAGAAGTGGTCGATAATATATCTGAAGCTACAGACAGTCTTTGGTTACGTTGGGCAGCGTTATTACATGATATTGGAAAAGCACCAACCAAAAGATTCCATAAAAAAATAGGTTGGACATTTCATGGACACGAATTTGTGGGGTCTAAAATGGTCTATAAGCTGTTCAAAAGGTTACGCATGCCATTGAACGATAAAATGAAATATGTACAAAACCTCGTACTTATGAGTTCTAGACCTATAGTTTTATCAGAAGATTTTGTGACAGACTCTGCCGTACGAAGGTTAATATTTGATGCAGGTGACCATGTGGAAGATTTAATGACCTTATGCGAAGCGGATATCACTACAAAGAACCCTAAAAAACAGCGAAGGTATCATCAAAATTTCAAAATTGTTCGCCAAAAGATTGAGGAAGTAGAAGCTCGCGATCATGTTAGAAATTTTCAACCACCTATAAGTGGAGAAGAAATTATGGAAACATTTTCCCTAAAACCGTCTAAAGAAATCGGGATTATCAAAGAAGCGATCAAAGAGGCTATTTTAGAAGGAGAAATTCCAAATGAATATAAAGCTGCACAAGAATTTATGTATCTTAAAGGTGCAGAACTAGGCTTACAGACTACTAAATAGAATGGATACTTTTTATGGATATTACATTTAGAAAAATTGCCAAAATATCGTTAGTCTTAGTTTACTTGGTAATTGTTGCCGGTGCTGTAGTAAGAATGACAGGCAGTGGCATGGGATGCCCAGACTGGCCCAAATGCTTTGGTTATTATATTCCGCCAACAGATGTTACGGAAATTAAGTGGCAAGCAGACAGAACGTTTGAAAAAGGACAAGTGATTATTTGGAACGAAACTTTACAAGTTTCAAAAGAAACATTTACCACTACAAATTCATTTAATGAAGAAAACTGGGAAATGTATACCAAGCATGACTACGCCGAATTCAACCCTTGGCATACTTGGATCGAATATATCAATAGATTGTTTGGCGCCCTAGCTGGGTTGGCTACACTTTTGCTAGCCATTATATCATTAAAATTTTGGAAAAAGAAAAAGCGTATTCCTATATTATCATGGTTAGTGGTAGTAGGAATGGTTTTTCAAGCATGGTTAGGCGCTACGGTAGTATACTCAGTTTTAGAACCTGCCAAAATTACCATACATATGCTCATGGCATTGGTCATTGTTGCCATGCTCTTGTACATCATTTATTTGGCCAATAAAGAAAACAAACGTATAAGGTATGACAGAACGGTACTGCATTTTAGTCTAATAGCATTAGTGTTAACCTTAGTACAAATTGGTATGGGCACACAGGTTCGTCAATTTGTAGACGAGCAAATAGATATATTTGGTTATGACGCTAAAAGTCTATGGCTACAAAATCCTGAGGTTTTATTCTATATACATCGATCTTTTTCAATCATCGTACTTTTGATCAATGTATACTTGGTTTACCGGATCACCAAACTAAACTTAGGACATTTTAAAATTTACTGGGTCTTATTTTTATTGGTAGTAGAGGTAATTACAGGTATAGCCATGAACTATTTAGATTTTCCTTTTGCAAGTCAGCCGTTACACTTGGTATTGGCTTCAATTCTATTTGGAGTTCAATTCTACATACTTTTAGATGCATTAAAGCCTAGGAAAAACATCAAAACTTCGTAACTTTGCCCTCCCGCAAAATTTAAGGTATGATTTATAAAATTCGTGTGATTCTAGACGCCGAAGAAGATATTTTTAGAGATTTAGAAATTGAAGCTCATAACTCTTTAGAGGACTTTCATAATACTATTACCCAGGCATTTGGCTTTTTAGGCAATGAAATGGCATCTTTTTACACCTGCGATGAAGAGTGGAAACAAGACGAAGAAATTGCACTTTTTGATATGAGCGAATCTGGTTCTGACGTTCGTTTAATGAACGAAACTTTTTTAGAGGACATCATGACCGAAAACAACCCAAAGTTGATTTACGTTTATGATTTCATGAACATGTGGACCTTCTTTGTTGAACTGGCGGATATACAACCAAAAGAAGATGGTCGTGCTTACCCTAATGTACTATTCACATTTGGCGAATTACCTGAGACCCCACCAGAAAAAAACTTTGAGGCAGAGAACAGTGCCTTTGATTTTGATGATACCTTTGATAATTATGATGACTTGGATTTTGATGAGAACTGGAATTAATTTACCAGTTACCAAATGAACCAAAGACACGTATAACCATTTAATTTAGAACATTTTATGATCAACCTATATGCTACCCAAATAGAAAGTATCTCTATACACAGAGTTGGTAACAAAAATAAAAATGAAGGTATATTTCTTTCTGAAGAACCATTTAGACTTAATGACGAAACTACAGGTCTATTAAAAGAATACTTCTTTAAGCCTTTTAGGGAAAAGGAAGAAAATTATTATAAACTGGCCAATGAAGTTGATGTGGAATTCAACGAATTGTTCAAAATTGTCAGTGAAGTTTTTGAGGACCCTTCTAAAGCACATTTAAACTCTAAAAAGGTAGCTTCTTTATTATTTGAACAATCTAATCACCCACATATTAAAAGTGGTGAGGTATACGTAGCTTACCTATCCGGTCTATTGTTGGACAATAAAAAAGTAGATGCCATAGGTATCTTTAAAAGTGAGCTAAAGCATGATTTTATTCAGTTTGAAGAAAAAGGGAGCAATTTGGATATTGTTATTCAACAGGGTATAAACATTAACAAGCTTGACAAAGGTTGTTTAATATTCAATGTTGATAAAGAAGAAGGTTACAAAGTACTTTCAGTAGATAGCAATAAATATGACACCAAATATTGGTTAGAAAATTTCTTGGGTGTAGACCCGCTTTCAGATGATAATTTCAAGACCAAAAACTATTTAAAGTTCTGTCAGAATTTTGCAAAGGACGTGGTTTTACCAGCGGAAGATAAACAACAAGAGGTTCTTTTTATGAACCGAGCGGTTAACCATTTTGCAAAAAACGATTCTTTTGAAGAGTCTTCTTTCTTAAATGAAGTAATGGAAAACCCAGAATTGATTCCTGAGTTCAAACATTACAAAACGGAAAAAGGACCTAAGTTCAGCATTGAAGATGTATCCAATTTTGACATTGCCAATAAAGCGGTATCAGATGCTCGTAAAAAAATTAAGAACGTTATTAATCTTGACACCAACATACAGATCAAAATGGATTTCATAAATCCTGAATCTGCTGAAAAATTTGTAGAAAAAGGCTGGGACGAGGAAAGACAAATGTACTATTACCTAGTGTATTTCAACAAAGAACAGAAAAGCTAGCCTTGTCTAACTATAATATTAAAAAAGCCATTTTTCATCACTCGAAAATTGGCTTTTTTAATACTATGACTACTTTAATTAAATACTAGCTGTTTATTTTAATATTATGCTCAATAATCTGCTTTACACTGACATCTTCATAATTTCTACGAACAAAGTTCAAAGCTAGGTCTAGTACCTCTCCCATGGTCTTACAATTCTGAAAATCCATATCCATGGTCAATACCTCTATTTGTTCCCTTAACATGGCAATATTATCAGGTGTAGATATTTCATCGGTCTTACAAATAGCACGTAACTTCTTTATTCTATTACCAGAACTTAAAATACGCTTAGCTACCATAGAACGTTCTTCCAGTTTATATTGATCAACAGAATCATGGGTAAGCTTACTTCTAACCAATTCTACCATTTGATAGTTCTCCTTAAAGAACTGAGGTCTATATACCTTTAATTTCCCTTCAAAACACTGTTGATCAAAATCAATGGCACGTATTTTATATACTACATGATCAAAATCATGTGTAGGTACAATGACATAATTATATGATCGCATATCTCCCAAAAGCCTAATCATACATCGCTCATTGAACTTAACAAATTCCTTCGCCAATTGCGCCTTTTCTCGTGGAGTACACTTAGGTAAATTATTCTTGATAAATTCATCTCCGGGAATACCTGCAATATGTTCTTCAATCAAGGTATCCTTATAAACCAAAAAGTTAAGGTTGTAAGGAGAAAGCATATGCTCCAATTCCAACCCATAAATACGAGATGCATCGGTCTTTTTTATATAGAAATAAGTAAAGTTATCGTTTAGAATATTTCGAATTTTTATCCGAAATGGTTTTGAATTCCCAAACGTGCAAAAATCCACCGCATCAACATTTAAATATTGATGAATATTATCACTACCATCAGATAATAAAATGGAATATACTTTCTTTAAACTATCATCTATTTCCTTTCTATCGAATTCAGAATAATATGCGCGTACCCAAAGCGTATCTTCATCATTTTTATCATAGACAACGACCGACCCTGAAAACCTTAGTAAATCGTCATAAAATATAGGAATTTCAATTTTTCTACTGTAATGTTCCAGGTAGCCATCTAAAGCTTCGCTTACGGGGTAAGCCGGCTTTTTTTTCGACATTAATTTTTCTTCTGACATAGCACGAATTTACTAACAAAATACACAATTCATTCCAATAAATTTTTTCATGCATATAGAATTTGGCCATACATTGACATAATACGCGGTTATACAACAATTTTTTAGAAAGCAGGTAAAAGGTATCGTTATTTGTTTTAAGTACTACTTGAAACCAAACTGATGATTACTTCGATTAAACACCTTACCAAATCCTATTTATTTTTTCTGCTTGCTTTCAGTTCTTTTTTGGGAACTGCCCAGTTGAGCGACTTGCATTATCTACCACCAATGAAGCAAGGTCAAAATAATGCAGGTATTCAAAACCAGGCAATTTATTTATCTACTCCAGAAACTACGCCTTTCAACGTATACGTGTACAGAGGTACATCTAATACCATTGAAAGGACTATTACCATAGACAATCTAAACCCTGGTGTTTGGACTTTGGGTAATGGAGACAATAACATCACCCTTGTAGACAACAACAATACCGGAGTAGTATTGACCAATAGCGGGTTGCGCTTTGTATCAGCCGGTGGAGAAAAGTTTTATGTGAACTATAGAGGTAAATCTGGTTCACAGGCAGCATCGTTAACCGCCAAAGGTAGACAAGCAATGGGAACCAACTTTAAATGGGGCGGTGTTCCAAACAAAGGTACCCATTCATCAAAATCGAATACATTGGGCATTATGGCCACGGAAGATAATACAACCGTTGTATTATCCGGTTATGATCCTGGTTGTGAATTTAGGGTAGGCAGCAACAGAGCTGGTATAACTGCCAACTCGCATACTATAACATTGAACGCCAATGAATCTTTCGTGTATGAAACATATATTGGCAATACACATACACAGGCACATGAAGACGGTTGGATAGGTGCCTCTATCGTATCTACCAAAGATATTGTAATAAGTAATGGTTCTATAAACTTTGGAAGTCAAGACGGACAAAGCCATAGAGATGCCGGCATTGATCAACCTGTACCGATCAATAAACTTGGTAAGGAATATGTATTTATACGAGGAAACGGTAACACCAACGGTCTTACGGAGTTTCCTTTAGTTATTGCCACTGCAGACAACACTCATGTATACGTGAATGGAAGCACAACACCTTTAGCAACTATTGATAATGGCGAGTACTTTAAAATTCCTAGCAGTTATTACTCTTCTAATTCAGTAGGTGCTAACATGTTTGTTCAAACCTCAAAAGACGTCTATGCCTACCAATCTATGGCGGGATCTAGTAATTTATATACGCAAGGTTTAAATTTCGTTGCTCCGGTCAACTGTCTTTTACCAGATGTAATGGACAACATTCCAGATATTAGAAACATTGCTGGTACTACGGTTACTGGCGGATTAACTATCATTGCTTCGGTTAATACACCAGATTCCAATGTTAAGGTATTTGAAGATGGCGTTGAAATTTCAAAACCTGCCTCTGATCCTGTTGCCGGTTCTGATGATTGGAAAACTTTTTACATCCCTAACTTAGATGGTGATATCAGTGTAACCTCAACCGGACCAATGGCTATTGGCTTTTTTGGTTATAACGGTGCACAAGGTGTTGCCGGCTATTTTTCAGGATTTGATACCGTACCAGAAGTAGTATTAAGAATTAATGGCGGTGTTGAAGGCGAGTGTTTTTCTGGTTCAAGTATATTTGAGGCGTCAGATGACAATTTTGATGCATATCAATGGTATTTTGATGGTGAGATCATACCTGGAGCTAATTCTTTTGAATATGCCGCTACTATTGCAGGTGATTACTACGTTAGAGGTACTAAAGGTCCTTGTACCTATGATTCACAAACCATTAAAATTTTCTATTGTGAACCAGACGTACTTATAGAAAAAACAGTGGACAAACCTGAAATAGTTGAAGGGGAAACCGCAACTTTTACCATTAGGGCAGAGAATTTATACTTTAATGATATTACCAACTTACAGGTTACGGATAATATTCCCGCTGGTCTTTCATTAGTACAAGCGACAACAATAACAGGTACGTTTAATGGCAGTGTGTGGAATATTGGAACGTTGGCTCCCGGTGAAGTTGCATTTTTAACCTTAGAAGTAATTGCAGACGAAATTGACATTTTGCCTTTGCTGAACCTCGTCAATACAGCAACCAATACTCAAGACCAAACAGACGCCAATCTTACAAGAGATGAGCCCTCTGCACGAATTATAGTTCATAATGATTTCGATAATGACGGGGTTGTAGATAGTGTTGATTTAGATGATGACAATGATGGTATTTATGATGCTGTTGAACAAATGTGTATTATATCCAGTGAAGTTAATTTCAGTTCACCGTCCAGCACTGTTCAAGGTGGTACTGCGGTAACAGAAATTTTCTCTAACTACTCCGGTTTTTGGCGAAGTTCTACAACATCAAGAAATCCGGTTTTACCAAATTTATCACATGAATTATTGGCATTCACGTCCGGGGGAACTACTTTCTCCACAGGGGTTGCAGACGATAATCTTTTTGATACTGACGGTAATGGTTTATTAGATGGAATAGACTCCAACAATGATGGATTTTCAGATATTTCAGCTACAGAATCTAGCTGGATGGCCTTAACCCCTTCAAATAATATTTATGGCGAAGCAACATTTGAAGCGAATTTAAATGACGGGAACAACGATAATGCTTTAGGGTTGACCATTATTAACGACCCTACCACAGACCCATTAAATCCTTTATTGACTCATGGACAAAATGGATTAGATCTTGGTTCCGGTATTGTTAATATTGGTGACACATGGACTTATGAAATAGATCCTATAGTAGCTACCAATGTTGGTGATGGCATACCGGATATATTACTGACCCAAGTGGCAGACCCAAGTGGTGTTGGTCACGTTGTTAGTCTTTATGATGCAACAGGTGCGCCTCTAGGAAATGCAGTACGTGTTCAAGCTTATAGTGGCGGTGCACTTGCAAATGTAGTTGGTTCTTACCGATTGGATATTTACCATGCTAATGGTAGCATTTTTTATAATAATACCACTAGAGATTACCGCTTGGCAACTGTAGAATTATCAGAATTTGGTATACCTACCGCCAGTTTAGCTGACGTTGCTTATCTAAGATTACAACTTAGTTCAAATGCAGACGTTGCCTTTTTATCCTATAATACAGCGTCCTTTTCCGGATTTTGTGCAAATCTAGATACCGATTTGGATGGCTACCCAGATCACTTAGACTTAGATAGTGATGGCGATGGTTGTAGCGATGCCAACGAATATTACAAAGATGATGCTGCCGACGGTGGTGATGGTGGTGAATATGGCACAGGAGTTCCTGCAGTAGACCCTACGGATGGTACGGTAAATGCGGCATCTTACACTCAAGTATTTGCACCGGTAATTGTTTTAGGTAATACCTCAGAATTATTAGGTGGTACTGACATCAACGGTGAAAATGTAGACTTAGGTGACACATTCAATTATGTCATCCGTTTTCAGAATACCGGCGATGATGATGCTACCAATTTTACGATTAAAAATGTTTTACCGGATAACGTTAGCTTAGGTGATATTAACATTGATGATGCCCCGGGAGTAACCAACAGTTACGACGAAAGCACCAGAACAATAACCTTTACCATACCGGACGGTCTGGTTCAAATTGACGACCCTGAGTATAAAATAAAGATAACGGTATCTGTTGCTGGGGACTGTTCTGAGTTTGTTGCGGCCTGTGCCTCACAACTAGAAAACCATGCCTATGCCAATTACACAGGTACATTAAACACCAATACATTTTCCGATGAAGATGGTAGTAATCCGGCAGGTGCTTGTACCACTACTTTAGAAGTTGCAGCCAACAATGTTTCAGATGCCTTGGCAAATTGTAACGTAGCCCGTACCGTTCAACTTTGTGGTGCAAGCGGCACGCTTTCCGCAGGTCTAGGTTTTGATACGTATACTTGGGCAATCGACAATAACAATGATGGTGTTATAGATTCTGGAGATACTATTTTAGACGATGGTACATCTAACACTCTAACCGTAACTACTATAGGTAACTATATTGTTGAAAAAACAGCAACATCAGGGTGTGCAAACCATACAGAATTAATTACGGTTGAGCGTTATGGAGAAACACAGACCAACCCAATCATCAGCTATTTAAATCAAGTAAATAGTGACAGTAATCCAGATAATGACATTCAAGGTGAGACGGTAACTTGTTCTAATGACAACAGTTCTATGCCACATATCTTTCTATGTGGTGATTTGGATAGTGCATTTATACAATTGGGCATTACCGATGCTTTGAGCATTACCTGGGAAAAACTTGACGAAACAAGTTGTGACACCGCTACTTGTGGCGATGTAAGCGACAACTGTGCCAATACAGATGGAAATTGGACATGGGAAGAGGAATCCGATGAAAATAATTTTACCGTTACCGAAAGTGGTAAATATAGAGTAGTTATTGGTTATGAAGGCGGTTGTTTCAGTAGGTTCTATTTCAATGCATACCAAAATACATTGGATATTCCTGAACCAGATTCATCTGATATCATTTGTGACACCAATGGTTCCATTAGAGTTATAGATTTAGGATCAGGTTACGGATATCAATTATACGATGTAGAGAACAACACGGTATCAGTACCATTCAGCGCAGGTCAAGGTCCTAACTTTGAAATTGCGACAAGCGGAACATACAAAGTACAGATTACACAACTAAATCCTTCAACAGGTGATCCAATAGCCAACAGTTGTATTTTTGAAACGGAAGAAATTGGTATTGCAGAAAGAATTTTTGAGACAACATTAAGTTCAACTCCATTCGATTGTTCAGAAGCAGGAACAATTTCAATACAAGCATTGAACGTTTCGCCAGAATATAGCTATGAGCTTTACTTCGATAACGGTAGCGGTGGAAAAGGAGATTTGGTAGCCAATAATTTACTTTCTTCTGACAACACGTATACATTTCCTGGTCTTTCAGCAGATGATTATGTTGTGGTAACTACTACAACAGATGGTTGTATTGACGAAAAAACGATAACCGTAGATGAAATTCCCGAACTGAGGCTAACAGCAACAAATCAAGATAATATTACGTGTTCTGCAGGGGTAATTAATTTAACGGCAACTGGTGGAACAACAGGTTATGAATATGCCATCTATAGTAAAGATGGTGTAGCTCCGTATGCTGATGAAACTACTATTCCAGATTCGGAATTCACTTCTAACCCAACATTCCTATTTGGTTATGGAGGTTCGCCTTCTACCTATATTCCAAATGAAGATGGTAATTATGTTTTTGTAATTAGGGATGATAACGGATGTTATGGATTATCCAATATCGTATCAATGGAAGATTTAGGTACCATAAGCATTTCGGCATCGAACACAGATATTACCTGTGCGGATTCAGCTACATCTGTTTTGACGATTACTGCATCTGGTGGCAATGCTCCTTATCAATACAGTTTAGATGGCGGAGCAACGTATCAGACAGAAAACTTCTTTAATAATATAGCTGCAGGAGAGTATACAATTACCGTAATGGATACTAACAGTAACCCAGGTAATGCTTGTACGGAAACCTTAAAATATGAAGTTACCCAACCGTTCATTCTTACGGCATCACCTTCTATAATAGAAGATGCTTCTTGTGATACCTCTGGGGCCGCAACACCAACCGCCTTAGTAAAAATTTTAAATGCTAGTGGTGGTCAAGCACCATATACCTATAGTTTTGATGGTGGTAGCACATTCTCCAGCGTTGATGAGCAACGTTTGGCTCCCGGCAACTATCAATTAGCCATCAAAGATGCCCTAGGTTGTGAAACACCTTTAGAGATTACGGTACCAAGCTCTGCTATAACTCCTACGTTCACCAATGCTATTACTTATGAGTGTGATGGAGACGGCATAGTGACGATCACGCCTTCTAACACGACCGACTTTACCTATACCTATAAATTAAACGGTACTGATAATGCCCCAATAGATAACAATATTTTCAACAATGTGGCTTCTGGTACCCAAACGATAACTGTTGGGTATACCAGTACTGTTGCTCCGGAGCAAAGTACCTTATTTTTAGAGAATTTTGGTGCTGGGGTTACTACACAAATTGCAGAAATAGGACCAGGATATTGCTACGAACCACAAGATGGAACTGAAACGGATTGTAACTTAGGTCCTGCAGGAATACTTGTAAATGCGGAATATGCGGTAACGAACAGAATTACCAACCCTAACACATCTTGGAGAAGTCCTAATGATCATACGGGCATAACAGATGGCAGGTTTATGGCAATTGGCGTTAGTACGTCTGCAGGAAACAACAATGTATTATGGTCTAGAACCGGATTGGAAGCTCTTGCCGATCAAGAAATCACCATATCATTCTATGCTTACAATATTTTAGTGGACAATGCCTCTGGCAACGACCCAGAAGTTTTGGTAGAATTGGTAGACGGTTCTGGAAATGTTATCGGCAGTCAAGCTACCGCTGCTATTCCTCAAAATAATAATGCCGATGATTGGCACTTGAGAACCGTTACATTCAATCCAGGTGCAAATACTGCAGTAGGAGTGGTTCTACGTACCAACCTTGATAGCGATAACGGTAATTTCTTGGTGCTAGATGATATCCAGGCATCTCAAACTCCGGAAATATGTGAAAAAACTGAAGACATTACAGTAATCGTAGAATCTGGCAAAACTTTTGAAGTTGCCATTTTAGGTAGCACCGATCCTACATGTAACGGTAGTGATAATGGTAGCATACGGTTTGAAGTATCTAACTTTGACCCAACTTTTGGTTACCGGTATTCTGTTGATAATGGTGTAACTTGGACAACGGAAACTACATCACCTATTACAACCCCTGCAACACTAGCAGATGGTACATACACTGTAATGGTAGAAAAAGTAGATGACAATTCATGTACCGCAACCTCAGCAACATCTGCTACGTTGACTTCGCCAAACGTTTTAACGGCAGATCTTCAACAAACTGCTGAATTTACTTGCTTTAATACTGGGGCAACTTTACAAGCATCTGCAAATGAAGGCACACCAGGTTATGAATATCAGTTAGAATTAACAGATAATACCGTAATAAGGACCTACGCTACCTCAACACAGTTCTTGAACGTACCGGCAGGTACCTACCATGTAAGAGTAAGGGATGATAATAATTGTGAAGCAGTTTCAACGGCTTCCGTAACCGTAACTCAACCGGAGACTATTGCTTTTGGTTTAACGGCAACACAATGTTATGACGGTCAAAACAATGGTACTGTTACAGCCACGGTAACCGATGGTAACGGTAGTTACTCATTTAGAATTAACGGCGGAGCATGGCAAACACCTTCTCCAATAACCGACGTTACCTATACATTCAGCAACTTATCCGAGGGTACTTATGATGTAGAGGTAAATGATGAATATGGCTGTGTTTCAGCCATACAATCCATTACCATTGCACCTACAATTTCACTAAGTGTAGTACCGGTAAATGCAAGTGTATGCGCCAACGGTAGCTTGACTGCAACGGCAACGGGCGGAGATAGCAATTTCATGTATGCTTTTGTTTCCTCTGGTAGTACAGTTACCAATGCAGATTTCTCAGCAAGTAATTCTACAACAATTGCCTTGGCGGATATTGGAGATTATGATATCTATGTAAGGGATAAAGCAAATGGTACGGATGCTTGCGAAACTATGGTAACCGAAACCATATCGGCAAATCCGGTATTAGACATCGCTGCTGTAGCAACTGACCCAGAATGTCATGACGGCACAGGTAATATTGAAGTTACTATTAACGACGGATTATCTCCTTTCGATTACCGATTAGTGGATAATAGCAACGGCACACCAGACCAAGTACAAACCAATGTTGTTGGTTCTACTAAAACCTATTATAATCTTACACCCGGTGATTACGATGTAATAATTACCGATGAAGCCGGATGTTCTGAAACGGAATCTGTAACAATCACAGCACCAGCTGAACTTACAGCAGATATTGTATTAGCCTATGCAAGTGATTGTAGCGGAGCGGATACTGATTTTGGTTTCGATTTCACCAACGTTACTACTGGTTTGCCAGGTACAATAGAATATAGTCAAGACGGCGGTATCACATGGCAAACAGGCACTAGTTTTAGAACTGGGTTGTCTTCTGGTGATGAAGTGTTCCCGTCCATTAGAACAATTGACGGTAGTGGCAATCTAATTTGTCAAACAGATTTACCAAGAGAAATCATTCCTTACCCATTAGATGATTTAGATATTACGACTTCATCCGTAGTTGAAAATTGTGATGAATTAAAAGTAAAAGTACAAGGTGGCGAAGGAGTTCCAGGATACGAATATACTTTTTCAAGTGACCCTGCAAATTTTGATGAAAGTACCGCTACGTGGTACCCAGGTGGCACTACTGCCTTAGACGGTAGTACAGTACCTGCAGGACATGGTATGTATGAGTTTACAAATTTGATACCTGGTAGAACCTATGTTTTCTATGTTAGAGATAACAATACACCAGTGACATGTATTAGACAAAGTACAGTAAATGTTAACGAAATTGCCGGAGGTCTACCAATGACCATTACTCCAGAAATTAATCCTTCTTGTAATTTATCTAACAATGGAGAAATAACATATACTATAGTTGACGAAGACGGTTTTACCGAACCAAGTATGCAATGGACATTATTTGATACTGACAATAATGTAATTGATCAAAGTGCAGGTATAGTAACCTATAGCAATACCATTACAATTTCTGGTCTTTCACCAAACGAATATTATATAGAAGTTACCCAAATAGATGGTAGTGGTGTCCAACAATGTATCAGTGCCAGTGAAAATGCTATTCTAGACGAATTGGATATTATTACCGGAAACCCACAATCTATTCAAGATATTTCGTGTGAAAACCCCGGGTTGATTTTAATAGACAATATACAAGGTGGTGGCGGTACCTATTCATACACCATAACAGGACCTTCTCCTTTTAGCACTATTACGGCTACAGGTGATAACCCTATTGAGATTGCAGCTGGATCACCAGCAGGCATTTATACCGTTACGGTAGAAGATCAATATGGTTGCTCTTACCCACTTAATGATGTTACCATGAGCTTTACGGCCGCGCCGACTATTGACAGTATAGATATTTCAAATTGTAGTACAAACGCATCTGTGAATATCACTGCATCAGGTTCCGGTACAATCCTATACTCCATTGATGGTGGTTCTACCTATCAAAATAATGGAGGTGTCTATAACACGGTACCAGCAGGTAGTTATAGTGTATTCATTAAAGATGCTACAGGTTGTACCGAAGACACAAATATTGTGGTACACCCTACCCTACAAGCCTCTGCAAGCTTAGATAAGCAATTAGGTTGTGGTGTAGGTTATGAAGCTGAAATTGCTATAGAAGGTATTTCTGGTTCAGGTAATTATGAGTTCGAAATTTTAGATAGTGCATCTTCAAATGTGGAAGCAAGACAAACTCTTACGGGCGGTGCCATGAACGTACCGATAAGCGTTCCAGATAATACTATAGATACCATTTATACGGTAAATGTATATGATATAGGTACTGCATCACCAAATTGCTTCAGAACTTTTGATGTCACCATTCCTGCGGTCGTTCGCCCGGATTTCACGGCTACTCCTATTGAGGTAAGTTGTTCAGGTGCTGATGATGGTAGCATAGAATTGGTTCAAGTAAATAATGGTAACAATCCATTGACTTATGACCTAAATCCCATCCCAGCCATTTCAGGTTGGAACGCGACCACTCATTGGGACGCCACAACAGAATCTTATATAAATTTACCAGGCGGAACTTATGAAGTAACCGCAAGAGGTCCGAATAACTGTCCGACAGTAAAAACAGTGGTTGTAGACGAAAATACAGCTGTAGCATTTACGGCTCCAGTTCCTGATCAATTTGGTTGTGCTACTGGTAATGATGGTAATATTGCTTCTATTACTATTGATGCTAGCTCTTTTGCTGGCGGTAGTGGAAACTACAACCGCTTTGAGTTTATAGATGACGCAACTTTTACCGTATTACAAAACAGTAGTAGTTTAACCTATACCCATACAGAAGCGGCAGGTGGTGATATCATTGTTCGTGTTTATGACGATGAAGGTTGTTCTGCCGAACATATTGTAACTATAGACCCGTATGACACTTTCATAGATGCAACCATCATAGTGGATAGAGATTTAGACTGTGTAAACAGCGGAGAAAACATTACTATAAATGTAAATAGCACCGTTACAAATACAACTGCAAACCTAGGTAATTACGAATTTAGAATTTTACCATCTGCAACCTATCAAACAGGTGACAATACCTTTGTAAATCTTGCAATTGGCACGTACACCATAGGAATAAGGAACGTGACCACTGGTTGTGAAATTACTAGAACCCATATCGTTGAAAACCCAAATACGTTCGATATTGAAGTAAATAAACTTTCAGATGTGGTATGTTTTGGAACAGACGGGGCTATAGAAGTAACATTTACAGATGCCACGTATACCGGAGATTTCAATTGGGAAGTTTTAAATGTCAATGGCACATCTACCACAAGAACGGATGATACTGGAATTTTCAACGGAACAGGAACTACAGCTACCATACCGGTTGCTGCCGGAAGTTATATATTGAGAGCATCACAAGTGGGCACTCCAGAATGTGTACAAGAAAGGTCGTTTACGATTACCTCTCCTAGCGCACCTATAACGTTAGCTACTATTGCCACTACAGATGTGGGCTGTAGCAATGATATGGGCAGTGCCAACATTACACCTAATGGTGGTAAAGGGCCGTTCAATATTGTATTAACACATGTTATCACAAGTACTAATTATACTGCCAACCAAGTAAATAGCAATTTATTTACTGGATTAAGCGACGGTCAATATACTGTAGAAGTAACCGATAGTTTAGGTTGTACAGAAACTTTCACCAATGCATTTACATTAACTCCCCCAGAACCAATTGCAGCTAATATTCAAGCTGTTCAAGGTTTAGAGTGCGAGGGTGATGCAGATGGGGAAATAACAGCCGGGTTTACACCTAGGTCGGTTTCCACTAACTATAGGTATGTTCTTAACACCTATGATGGCGACGGACCGGGAGCAACCCTATTGCAGACAACAAGCACCCAGACTACTGCTACTTTCAGCAATTTAAGATCAGGGTATTACAGTGTTACCGTTCTAGACGATTTAAATTGTTCTGACGAAACTGCTATTGTTCAGATCGTAGAGCCTATTGAGGTTAAGGGTCAACTAGTAACTGCACAAAGAGCAACATGTTTAAACGATGCCGAATTGTTACTGACAGCTTCTGGTGGTACAGGTCCATATATGTGGAATGAAGATGGCTCATCTACATTCTATGCAATGAACGAAACCAATGGACCCAACACCCATTTATTTACAGGTGTTCAACCAGGCACTTATGTTTATTACATTCAAGATAATCTTGGTTGTGTATCCGTATTAAGCAATAGTATTACGATCAACCCGATTACACCTTTAACGGTCAACCTTGAAAACGATAACCCAACAATTAGTTGTTATGGTGATAATACCGGAGTAATCGATGCAGAGGCACAAGGCGGCTTGGGTAATTACCATTATGCTTTATTTTCGGACGCCGGTCTAACTGTAGAAGTACGCGCTAATCAATCCACTGGTTTGTTCACAAACTTGATGGCCGGTACCTACTACGTTAGAGTACAGAGCGATGATTGTGAAGTGTCTTCGGCAATGATCAATATCACCGAACCAGATGAACTTTTAATTGACACCAACAATACCAATATTGTAGATGTTACTTGTAACGGAGCTAATGATGGTAGCATTACTGTCAATATGCTTGGTGGATCAGGCACTTATCAATATGCTATTTCACCTAACTTAGATCGCTTTAGTGATGATAATACGTTCGATGAATTGGCACCTGGTGATTATACCATTATTGCTCAAGATTCTAATGGCTGTTTTGAATTGATTGAGGCAACTATCACCGAACCGGAAATTCTTGAAGTGACCATTGCCAGTACACCCGAGATTTGCGTGGGCGAAGAAGATGGTACAATTGACTTGACTATTATTGGCGGTACTGCACCTTACAGTACACGTTTGGAAAGCGAAACAGATTTTATACAGGATAGATTGAGCTTTACGGACTTGGCAGCGGGTGATTATATCATCTTTATTGAAGACGCGCAAGGCTGCGATGAAACGATTATAGTTACTATTGATCCGGGGGTTGACTTAAGCGCAACGGTTGAACCGGTATATGGTTGTAACGGTAACTTCCCAAGTAATTATGTAAATATTGTACTTAACGACCCAAGTATAGAAAATAATGTACTATTTGGACTTGACACCGTTGATCCTTTGGAGATGCAACTGAACCCAATGTTCAGGGAGTTGACACCAGGTAGTCACTATATCAGTATTTCCCATGCAAACGGCTGTTTAACTACTTATGAAGTGGAAATAGAAGCTTTTGAACCTCTAGAGATCAGTGTTGAAGAAAGTAATATTAACCAAATAACCGCAACTGTTACCGGAGGTAGAGAAAACTATACGTTCTATTTAGGCGATAGGGATATGGGTTCTGAAAATGTATTTTACATTACCGAAACCAATACATACGATGTAACCGTGGTAGATGAAAACGGATGCGAATCTACTGCAAGTATATTTATAGAATTCATTGATATTGAAATCCCAAATTTCTTTACACCAAATGGTGATGGAGAAAACGATATTTGGATGCCATTGAACATAGAGATATACCCTGAAATCTTTGTTTCGATCTATGATAGATACGGTAGAACCGTTTATACCTTTAAGGATAATGAAGATGGCTGGGATGGTTTTTATCAAAATAATGAATTGCCAACTGGAGACTATTGGTATATCATTAAATTAAATGGTGAAGCTGACACAAGGGAAATGGTAGGTAATTTCACCCTTTATAGATAATAAAACAATAGAGGTAGTACGTATAACTACCTCTGTTTTTTTTTTACAATTACCACGTATTTACGGTGTTTTACAACTATTAATTGTGATTTTAATTTATAGTAGGTTACTTTGATTACTCGCACTCCAAAAATATAATGAGGCAAAAATTACTTTTATTTATAATTTTTATAATGGTTTCCTTTA
The DNA here is from genome assembly GCF_002700155.1 of Maribacter sp. 6B07. Classification (NCBI taxonomy): domain Bacteria; kingdom Pseudomonadati; phylum Bacteroidota; class Flavobacteriia; order Flavobacteriales; family Flavobacteriaceae; genus Maribacter; species Maribacter sp. 6B07. The sequence goes on from NZ_PDUT01000001.1 coordinate 192,956, forward strand.
CCGGGTTTTCCCAGTTAAGTGATCTTCACTATTTACCCCCACTAAAACAAGGAGGAAACAACCAAGCCGTTACACAACAAAAAATCTATTTATCAACTCCTGAAACAACGGCATTTACAGTAAATATTTATCAAGGTACATCTACTGCCCTATTTAGTACGGCGACCTTATCAAAAACCACACCTCAAGAAATAACATTAGCCAATGGTGATAATAATATAACCTTAATGGTCAATGATAGCACCGGTGTTGTACTAACCAATGCAGGTCTTAGATTAGAAGCTCCAGGTGGAGAAAAATTTTATGCCAACTACAGAGGTCGATCGGGATCTCAAGCTACATCTCTAACCAGTAAGGGTCGGCAAGCAATGGGTACTCATTTCAAATGGGGAGGTACACCTAATAAAGGTTCTCAAAATAGCTTAACCAACACTTTGGGAATTATGGCTACAGAAGATGGCACCACCGTAACACTTTCAGGGTATGATCCAGACTGTGAATTTAGACTGGGGAACGATAGAGATGGAATAACTGCAGACTCTTACACTATAACTTTAGACGCTAATGAATCTTTTGTATTTGAGGCATATGTAGGTGAAACCCCTGCAAATGCAGATGGTTGGTTAGGAGCAGATGTAATTTCAAACAAACCTATAGTTATCAGTAACGGTGGTCTAAATACCGGTGCTAGGGTCGGTTACTCAGGTAGAGATGCTGCGATAGACCAACCCGTACCACAAAATAAAATTGGTAAAGAATATGTTTTTATAAGAGGAAACGGAACTAGCGAAACGGAAATACCCATTATCATAGGTACACAAAATGGAACAAATATTTATGTAAATGGAAACACCACCCCAATAGCCACTATCAATAATGGTGATTATTTTGAAATTCCAGAAAGTAATTATTCGGTGTCTTCTGCTGGGGGTAACATGTACGTAACTACTTCTAAAGATGCCTATGCTTATCAATTAATGGCGGGTGCAAGTGCCATTTATACACAAGGACTAAATTTCATTGCCCCCGTAAACTGTTTGTTACCGGATGCTGTGGATAATATAACGCATATTGAAGATGCTGCCGGGGTAACTATGAGCGGTGGTGTAACCATAATAGCCTCTACCACCACCCCAGATGAAAACATAACAGTTACTGATGAAAATGGACCTGTTACATTACCTGCATCTTCTGCAGTAGCCGGTACAACTTTGTGGAAAACTTATTTTGTAGCGGGGCTAACAGGAGATGTTACTGTAGAGTCCACCGGACCAATCGCTGTAGGGTTTATTGGATTTAGTGGTGCAAGAGGTATTGCCGGTTATTTCTCCGGATTTGACACTGTGCCAGAAGTCGACCTTGAAGTGGAAGGTGGCGGATGTTTGCCAGGAGCTATCATTAGTGTGGTAGATGCCAATTTTGATGCCTATCAATGGTATCAAAATGGAACTATTGTACCCGGCGCAGTATTTTCAAGTTATAACCCGACCGAGGCTGGCGATTATTTTGTTAGAGTTACAAAGGGTGGTTGTACTTATGATTCTCAACCTATAGCAGCATATTATTGTTTACCTGATGTAGTTATCAAAAAAGTGGCGGACACCAATATTGTCAATGATGGCGACGAAGTTACTTTTACCATAACTGTAGAAAGTCTAGGGGTAAATCCAATTTCCAATGTAGTCATAACTGATCTTTTACCAGATGGTATAACCCTTGTATCATCTTCCATTTCAAAAGGAAGTTTTTCATATCCTAATTGGTCTATTGGTAATATGTCCAGTGGGGATCTTGAAACTTTAACATTGGTTACACGAGTTACGCTACCGGATGTAAATACTTCAACGGCTACTTACACAAATAATATTAGTAATTCTCAGGACCAAACGGATAGCAACATAACAACAGACGACCCTTCTGAAAGTGTAACGGTCAATTTCAAAACACCTACCACAGTAATCACCAACCGCAGAATTACCTTCCGAGCAACAAGAATGTAATATTTTTTGTAACAAACTGTCAAGTAAGTCGTCAAGTAAGCATAATCAATCAAAAAACACTTGACGTGAGTACTATTCTATCAGTCAATCATCTTACTAAAAAATTTGGGTATCTAACTGCGGTAAAAGATCTTTCGTTCACAATAGAAAAAGGAAATGTCTACGGTATTCTAGGTCCCAATGGCAGCGGAAAATCCACTACATTGGGCATCGTTTTAAATGTCGTCAATAAATCAAGTGGAGATTTTGCTTGGTTCGGTGGGGGCACTTCTACACATGAAGCCTTGAAAAAAGTTGGAGCTATTATTGAGCGTCCAAATTTCTACCCTTACATGACCGCTTTACAAAACTTGAAATTGGTTTGTAAAATTAAAGAAGTACCTGAAGATAAAATTGAAGAAAAGCTTGAACTTGTTGGTTTACTGGATAGAAAAAATAGCAAGTTCAAAACATATTCCCTGGGGATGAAGCAACGTTTAGCCATTGCCTCTGCCCTACTGAACGATCCTGAAATCTTAATCCTAGATGAACCTACCAATGGACTAGATCCACAAGGAATTCATCAAATCAGGGAGATTATTAAGACTATCGCAGCAAAGGGCACAACTATACTATTGGCATCGCATTTATTGGACGAAGTTGAAAAAGTTTGCTCTCATGTAGTTATATTAAGAAAAGGAGAAAAATTGTATTCTGGCAGAGTAGACAGTTTACAAGCAAGTTTTGGCTTTTTTGAACTTAAATCTTCAGATACGGATAAGCTTTTTGCCTACTTAAACAACAATGAACATTTTGGTAACATAAAAGAAGAAAATGGTCTGGTCACAGCTTTTTTAACTTCTGAGTTAGATGCCCAAACTTTAAACAAACTTCTTTTTGACAATGGCATAATTGCTTCACACCTAGTGAAAAGAAAAGAAAGTCTAGAAGAGCAATTCTTGGCACTAACCAAAAATGTTAACGCTTAATACCCCTTGCAAATGATACGATTACTTCAAATAGAATTTATAAAATTGTGGAATAACAGAGCTAGCAAAGTGCTGATTATTTCTTACTTCGCTTTATTAACATCAATCGCTTTGGTAGCGGCAATTAAATTTGATATAGGTCCCATAAAATTTCATTTGGCAGACCAAGGGATATTCAACTTTCCCTATATATGGCATTTCAACACATTTATAACCGCGTTCTTTAAATTGTTCTTGGCCATAGTGATCGTTTCAATGATGTCTAATGAATACAGCAATAAAACGATAAAACAGAACCTAATAGACGGACTCTCAAAAAGAGAGTTTATACTTTCTAAATTTTTGACCGTAATTACATTTTCCTTAGTATCCACAATATTCGTGTTTATAGTTTCACTCATTTTGGGATTGTTTTATTCCGATTTCAATGAATTATCTATCATTTTTACCGATTTAGAGTTTCTATTGGCATTTTTTGTAAAACTAACGGGTTTCTTTTCCTTCTGTCTTTTTTTAGGAGTATTGGTTAAACGATCAGCATTTGCTTTAGGTTTTTTGATTCTTTGGCAAGTTTTTGAAGGTATATTTAGAGGCATCTTACGTTGGAAGTTTTTTGACGGGGAAACCACAGATTCCATTATGAATTTGTTTCCGCTACAATCCATGTTCAATCTCATTAAAGAACCATTTTCCAGGTTAGGCGCAGTACAATCAGTAGCTAATCAAATGGGAGAAAAATTAGCTTTGAACTATCACGTTCATTGGTACGAAGTCATCATAGTATTATTTTGGACAGCTATTTTCATTTACGGCTCATACAAAATATTAAAAAGGCGCGACCTCTAATTTAATTCATCTACCAGATGCAACACATGGTCCTATTTAACAAGGATAACCAACCATAAATTTTCATAATATAGTATATTGTATTGTTTACAAAAATGCTATGAAAGAAATATGGGACATACGATTACCCCAGCTATTGGCTTTGCCCATACTTTTTGTAGCTTTATTTTTCACCAGTTTAAAATCAATTGCACAAGAATGTCCCTCATTGTTAAACCCTACTGATGGAGCGATCTCAGTTCCTGTTAATTCGCCTATAACTTGGGAATCTGTAACCGGTGTACCTGGATATATTATTTCACTTGGAACAACCGCTGGTGGTAATGACATTGTAAACGAAAGAAATGTAGGAACATCTACCAGCTTTAGTCCACCCACCGGGCTACCGGAGAATACCGAAATATTCGTAACCATCACATTATTCTTTTTTAACCAACCAAATATTGTTTGTGATATCCAAAGTTTTACCACGGCAGCTTTAACCGAAGTACCAGATTGTGTACCATCTACATTGCCTTCAAACAATGCCAACAATATAAATACAAGCACCAATATTTCATGGAGCGCAGCCTCAGGTGCTTCCGGTTATATTTTATCTATTGGAACTACCTTGAACGGTAGTGAGATTCTCAACAATTTAGATATTGGCAACAATCTTTCTTATAATCCGCCCACAGACTTACCTTCAGAAGCTAATATTTTTGTAAACATAATACCTTACAATAGCATAGGAATGGCAACGGGTTGCAATACGATAATTTTTACGACAGCTGAGGCAGCTATATTACCCCAATGCACAAGTATGATCACTCCCTTTGATGGGGAAACCAATGTACCTTTAGACAAATTTCTGGAATGGAACCCAGTACCAAATGCAACGGGTTACAGAGTATCTATAGGCACATCGCCCTTTGAGACCAATATTTTGGAGAATGCCATACTATTTAAAAATTCGACCGTAATTATTGACCTAGAGCCTAATCGCACATTTTTTATTTCTATTATTCCCTTTAATGAAGCAGGTGAAGCCATTGGGTGTAGTCAAGAAACGTTCTCCACCATATTGGGTTGCGGTCCCTATTTTGATCCAATAAGCGGAGATTTAATCGTTTTAAACCCCCAGTTAACATTTCCAGATACAATTTCTATTTGCGATGGAAATGAATTAAACAGAATTACCGCAACTGATGAAGCGGATGGTTATAGATGGTACCAACTGGATGAAAGAGGAAACGAATCTCTATTATCCTCAAGTTCAGAAGTATTCATTGATACCGAAGGAAAGTATATTTATGAAGCTTATATAATATTAGAAGATTCCGGCAGTACGTTTGAATGTTCCTCTTCTAAAATGTTTGAAATCACCATATCAGAAGCTCCAAAAATAGAAGACGTATCTGTTGACATAAGCGCCAACTCACTAAACTACATCATCAATACCACTACACCAGGTAATTATGAATTTGCCTTGGACAATGAAAACGGACCCTATCAAGATAGCAATAGATTCAACAACATATCACTTGAAAATCACACTGTCTATGTGCGTGATAAAAAAGGTTGTGGAACAGCGCAATGGCAGGTAGAGCAAGATTTAACCGTTAATGGTTTTCCAAAATTCTTTACTCCTAATGGAGATGGTGTTAACGATTTTTGGAGATTTATACCACCCATAGAAACAGGAGAAAGCAATATTTCGGTGATTTATATTTATGATAGATTCGGTTCACTTTTGGCACAATTATCACCGGACACAAAGGGTTGGAATGGTATTTTCAACGGTAGACCACTACCTGAATCTGATTATTGGTTTAAAGCGGTAACGATTTCAAATAAGGAGGTTAAGGGTCATTTTAGTTTGAAACGATAATCCCTAAGAATTATAATGATATATCCCATTTTCCAAACCCTAGTTTTTATATTATTTACTTCCAATTGAAGTTCTATTTTATTGAATATTTCGAATAGAATTTGTTACAAAATTCACAAGTGACAATAGCAAGATAGAAAGTGATTGTTGTAAGGTTACAGCTACTTTCTTCCGTTAATCTAAAAATTCATCAATTATATCTCAATGAGATATAAAGTGTTTATATTGACCACTTAACTTAAAATAAGGCACGTCTTTTTTTAAAATTAAGTAATGAATAAATTTTTAAGTCTTATCTGTTTTTTGGGAATATCTGGTGTTTTATCCGCTCAAGTTACCCCGGTGGAAAAAGCAGCACTGCAAGCATTTTATACCTCAACAAATGGTGATACGTGGACCAGTCAAACTGATGGCAATCCTGGGAATGATTGGGATTTCACAGGACCTGTTACTAGCGATTGGTATGGCTTAACTATTGCCGGTGGAAATGTAATTATTATGGATATGAATCCTACCAATTTAGCGAATTCTGGTAATATTCAATCAGGCTCCATTCCCGATGAATTGGCAGATTTGGAATTTTTAATAATACTGGACCTATCGGCAAGCGGACTTACCGGTCCTCTTCCAGTAAGTATAACAACCATGCCAAGCTTAATTTCCTTGAATGTTTTATATAATAATCTTACTGGTACAATTCCCATCGAAATAACGGATATGACTCAATTAACCGAGTTGTATTTAGGCAATAATAATTTCACAGGAACCATTTATCCTGAGTATGGTGATTTGGTGAACTTGCAATATCTCAACCTCTCCGAAAATAATCTCACCGGAACCATACCAGCAAGCTTAGGAAACTTAACAGCATTAAGGTCATTACGAATTGGAAACAATGCATTAACGGGTAATCTACCAGTCTCTCTGAGAAACTTAACGAACTTGACAGAACTATCAATACAAGCTACATATATTGATGGAAATTTACCGGATGAGTATTCTGAACTTACCAACCTACGAATTCTTGATTTAAGTTCTTACAGTAATACCATTGATGGCGGTCTTACAGGCTCTATTCCAGTCTCATATGGCAATCTGGTAAATTTAACCACTTTAGATCTATGGGGCAATGCACTTACCGGCACTTTACCAGATTCACTGTCCAATTTGGTTAATATGGAATATTTCAGTGTTGCGAACAATCTAATTTCAGGTACGTTACCTGATAGTTATTCTAGTTGGACCAATATTATTCGATTTGAAGTATTCAACAACGACTTGGAAGGTACTATTCCCGCCAGTTATTCAAGTTTTACTCAAATGGAGTATTTTACGGTCAACGACAATAGACTTTCTGGCACTTTGCCCCCTACTTTTTCGCAATGGACCAGTCTAACAAATTTTAATGTTCACAATAATAATTTAAGTGGAAGTTTACCCCAATCATATGACCAATGGACTAACCTAGCGGTCTTCAATGCATTTAATAATGCCTTTTCCGGAACCATACCACCAACTTACAACCAATGGAATAATCTCAACAATTTTAATGTAAATAATAACCAACTTGAAGGTACAGTACCTGATTTCACTGTAATACCCGGTTTTACAACAAATCTGAATATAGCAGACAATCGTTTTCAATTTGGGGATTTTGAAAGTGAATTCCCTTTTTATGATGCAAATTTTTCTGGTTTTCGTGATAACCCACAAGCCAAGGTCAATAACATTTTAACCTTAAATGAGAATTTGGGTAATACCGTTACTTTAACCACAACGGTTAGTGGATCTCAAAATCATTATCAATGGTTTAAAAATAGTGTCCCAATTGTAGGTGCTCCAGATAGCCCTACACTAGTACTAAATAACATTCAAGCTACAGATGCAGGGGTTTATCATGCAGAAATAACAAGTGATATTGTAGATGATTTAACTCTTATACGAAATGACATAACCATAGTAGTTAACTGCGTAATGCCAACCGCAGATGACCCTGCCGATGTCAACGCTTGTGCAAGTTACACCTTGCCAGCGCTTTCCGAAGGTAATTCCTATTATACGCAGACCAACGCAGGAGGTACCCAATTGAATGCCGGGGATATGATTACCACTTCGCAGGTTATTTATGTGTATGCAGGCACTAGCGGATGTTCGGATGAGAACCAATTCGAGATTCAGATCGGAACGCCACCTACAGCAGATGACCCTGCAGATGTCAATGCTTGCGCAAGCTACACCTTGCCCGCGCTTTCCGCAGGTAATTTCTATTATACGCAGACCAACGCAGGAGGTACCCAGTTGAATGCCGGGGATATGATTACTACTTCACAGATTATTTATGTGTATGCAGGTACGAGCGGTTGTTCGGATGAGAACCAATTCGATATTCAGATCGGAACGCCACCTACAGCAGATGACCCTGCCGATGTCAACGCTTGTGCAAGCTACACCTTGCCAGCGCTTTCCGCAGGTAATTCCTATTATACGCAGACCAACGCAGGCGGTACCCAGTTGAATGCCGGGGATATGATTACTACTTCACAGGTTATTTATGTGTATGCAGGCACTATCAGTTGTTCGGATGAGAACCAATTCGATATTCAGATAGGAACGGCACCTACAGCAGATGACCCT